>JAQSXM010000307.1 GCA_029256645.1 Sporomusa sp.
TTACGCATCCAGGCAGTCATAGCGCCGTCGACTTCGAGGTCACCGGTGGTCACGGCATTACCCTGACGGTCATAGCCAACCACGATGTGTTTGAAGCGTTCCCGCATATCGGCCAGATCCTTGGCTACTGCCAGGATAGCCATTAATTCAGAACCAACGGCGATACCGAACTTGGAATGCATCATAAAGCCGTCTTTCTTGCCGCCAAGCCCGATGAGGATGTTACGCAGGCCTTGGGCGGCAAAGTCCAGTACCCAGCCCATTTCGATGTTCTTCGGATCGATATCCAGTCTCCGCAGGCCACGTTTAGCCAATTCAGCATCTGTATAATTAGCCTCATGCTGCATCCGGGCGTTCATAGCGACCATTGCCAGGTTGTGAGCATTCATAATGTCGTTGATGTCCCCGGTTAAGCCGAGAGAGAACTCGGTCATTGGAATCAACAGGGCATTACCGCCGCCGGCAGCAGTGCCTTTAACGTTCATGGTCGGGCCGCCGGAAGGCTGCCGCAGGGCACCACCGACGTTCACACCACGTTTTCCCAGACCTTCCATAATCCCGATGGAGGTGGTTGATTTGCCTTCACCCAGCGGGGTGGGGGTAATAGCGGTTACTTCAATGTATTTGCCGTCCGGTTTATCTTTCAGACGGTCAATTACTTTCAGAAAATCAATCTTCGGAGTTTTGCCGTAGGGAATTATCTCGTCCTTTTGAAGCCCCATCATTTCCTGGTACTGCTCGGTAGTCGGGATATTACCCTCTGCCGCTTCTGCGATTTGCCAGTCCTTCAATACTGTAGGATCCCAAGCCATAAAAATACATCCCCCTTTTTTTGTGACTCTCAGATTGTTAATCTACATACAACTATGAGCTCTCAAAAACACCCCCTAGTATTTGATGATGTTTTCCATTCGTCCCCGTGTAATAACGGAGCTCCGGGTAAAGTAAACCTAGAATCGGAAAACAAAGAACTCTGATAGATCTGGACTCCGTACGCTCTAAAAGTGTTAAAATGCAATGTTTTCAACTAGCTTAAAATGGTTAATTTCATATAATTCTGACATTGCATTTTACTTTCCGACTCCAAGTTAAATAACATAATGTTTATTATATAGAGCTAATGTAATTACTGTAATTAATCCCATTGATTTACATTCTACATTGAAACGCTATTTCCTACCTATGAAAAATATTTTTTTCACATTTCACAATTTTAAGTTAATTTCGACAAAATACCCTAAAAAAGCATCCTCTTTGACAGCAGGATGCTTTTTCTTTACTTAAACAGGACCTGTAAGAAGGCCTTCATATATTGTGGTAAATCGGGTGGCCGCCTGCTGGAAACAATGTGACCGTCAATCACAGCCGGCTCATCAAGCCAAATAGCGCCTGCATTCTCCATATCATCACGGATACCGGGAGTACTGGTAACCTTTTTTCCGGTCAATATCTTAGCCGATATAAGTACCCAGCCTGCATGACAGATCTGACCAATGGGTTTTTGGCTGGCGTTAAACTCCTGCACCAGCTTCAGAACTGCCGGATAGCGGCGCAACTTGTCAGGTGCCCAGCCGCCCGGCACCAACAAAGCATCATAGTCTGCGGCATTTTCCTCTAAGAAGCTGCAGTCCGCTACTGCCGGGACGCCATATTTGCCGATATAGGTCTCCTGCTTCTTTTCACCCGCGATGTGCACAGCTGCGCCGGCTTCCCGCAGACGGAGAACAGGATACCACAATTCCAGGTCTTCAAAATCATGGTCAATAAGTTGCAATACTTTTACCGTTTTTTCCGACATCTGGATAACCCCCTAATATATTATTTCTAATCTCTTTTCTGAACCGGCGTCACTAAATCCTGCATAAAAAAGACCTGCAGGCAACTAAGCCTGCAGGTCTTTTGGTAAACCATCAGCGCAACTTATAAATCCATGATAATTGGCAAAATCATAGGCCTGCGTCCGGTTTTAGAATATAAGTATTTGGCCAGCGCTTCCCGAATACCGGCCTTAAGCGGCGCCCACTGGGTTATCGGCTGGTTTTCGAAACGTTCCAGAACGCTTTTTACTATTTTACGTGACTCATCAATTAAGGCTTCTGAGTCCCGCACGTAGACAAATCCCCGGGAAACAATATCCGGGCCGTCAAGAACGCAGCCCCTGCTTTTATCCAGGGTGACAACAACAATTAATACGCCGTCCTGAGACAGTTGACGCCGGTCCCTGATAACAATATTGCCAACATCACCAACACCTAAACCGTCCACAAATATTTTTCCGGTAGTTACCTTGCCGGCCATTCGTCCGGTCTCGGCAGTAAACTCAAAAACATGCCCATTTTCCCCAATGAAAATGTTTTCTTTCGGTATCCCCAGTTCAGTTGCCAGCTTGCCATGATGCTTGAGCATCCTGTGCTCACCATGAACAGGGATAAGAAATTTGGGTCTGGTCAGGTTCAAAATGAGCTTAAGCTCCTCCTGGCTGGCATGACCGGAAACGTGAATGCCGGACGTTTTCTCGTAAACGACATGTACACCCGAGCGCAGCAAGGCATCAATAGTACGACCGATGGAGCGTTCATTGCCAGGTATCGGACTAGCCGCAATCAGCACAGTATCTCCGTGGGTCAGTTCTAAGCTACGATGGCTTCTCGATGCAAGCCGGCTTAACGCCGCCATAGGCTCCCCCTGGCTGCCGGTGGTTAAAATCAACATTTGGCTGTCAGGATAACGGTTGATTTCATCAACACTGATCAGGATGCCTTCCGGGATCGTCATATAACCAAGCTCTTGGGCCTTGGTTATAACGGTTACCATACTCCGGCCAAGCAATGCGACCTTTCGTCCATATCGGCAGGCCGAATTAATGGCTTGCTGCAGCCTGGGTACATTGGAGGCAAAGGTTGTTAGAATAATCCGTCCCTTGGCAGAACGGAAATGCTCATCTAACGCTACGCTTACAGTACGTTCTGATTTAGTATAGCCAGGGCGTTCAGCATTGGTGCTGTCAGAAAGCAGCACCAGAACTCCCGCATTCCCTAATTCAGCAAATTTGTGGATATCTATCATTTTGCCGTCAACCGGGGTCTGGTCTATTTTGAAATCCCCGGTGTGCACAACCGTTCCTACCGGGGTTTTAAAATAAATGCCCAAAGCATCGGCAATCGAATGGTTAACCCTTATAAAACCGACTTCAAACTGGCCGAGGGTGAGAGAATCTCCGGGAGCTACCGGAATGAGATTGTGGGCAGATACATCATACTCTTTGAGACGTCCCTCCACTAAACCCAAGGTGAGTCTGGAGCCATACACAGGCACATCGATCTGGCGCAGCAGATAAAAAAGGGAGCCGATGTGATCCTCATGACCATGGGTTAAGACAACGGCCCTGATCTTATCCTTATTTTCTACCAGATAGGTCATATCCGGTATCACCAAATCAATACCCAGCATGTCCTCTTCCGGGAAAGCCAGGCCTGAATCCAGGATAATCATGTCATCGCCATAACGGAACACCGTCATATTTTTCCCGATCTCACCAAGACCCCCAAGGGGTATAATAAGTAATTTGTCGTTCTTCTTCAACACGAACCTCCAATAATCAATTTTAAAATTTGCTAACAAAATTAGAACTAGGACCACAGCAGGTCCTAGTTTTTACTCAACGTTACATTATCATCCGCACAATCTGATTAAAATTAACGCCGATCACTAACTAGTACTTTTATTATATACAACTAGCAAAAGATTTGCAAATTTAGCAGTGTCCCTGTTTTACAAAGGCAATCAGTTCCCGGGCTGCATGGGATAAATAACGTCCTTTCTTCCAGGCCATGGCCAATTGCAGGTAGATCTGCGGATCGGCCATAGGCAGTATAGCAAATAAGTCGGTATTCAGCTCCTGGCAAACCTTACTGGGGAGTAATGCTATCCCCAGGCGCGCTGCAACAATTTGGGTCATAAGTTCCTGTTGGGATGTTTCAAAGATGATATTGGGAGTAAAACCAGCCTCTTTACAGCGTTCTATAATTTTATCATGCAGAATATAGTCATTACTATATAAAACAAAATGCTCATTTTCCAGATCCTGATAAGCAATAATGCTCTGCTTAGCCAGTGGGTGCTGAGGATGCATAACAATGTTAAGCCTGTCCTGAACAAAAGAGACTGTTTCATACAGTGCTTCTTCTTCACTGGGTATATAGATAATCCCCATATCCAGAGTGCCGTCTTGAATCCCCAGTTCTATTTTCTTTGAACCGTATTCATATAAGTTAATCTGGATATTGGGATACTCATTTTTGAATTGCCCTAACGACTGGGCAAAATCACTTACACCGGTAATCGGCGGCAACCCGATATGGATTTTGCCTGTTTGAAGTTTAGTGATGCCACCAAGTTGGGCATTGATATTTAAAAAAGAGGACACGATCTGCTGGGCTTGCTCCAGGATCGCTTCACCGGCGTCGGTGAGCTCAACAAACTTAGTATTCCGGTAAAACAAGGTCGAACCAAGCTGAGTTTCCAGATCTTTTATCGTTTTGCTGATAGAAGGCTGTGAAACATGTAATGCTTCTGCCGCTTTGCTGAAGCTTTTTTGCCGTGCAACCTCAATAAAATATTCCAATTGTCTTATATCCACGTAATTCTCCCCATTTTCCCAAATCTTTTACTACAATCAGTTCCATAAATCCATATTTTTTATTTACAAAATATAAAAGCAATTGACGT
>JAQSXM010000308.1 GCA_029256645.1 Sporomusa sp.
TCAATGGTAATGTTCTGGACCTGTGCCGCCGATTGTGCTTCAGCGTAAAACTCGAGTTGGCTGTTGACTGTTTTCCCGCGCTTATCAACCCGCCGGTAGGTACCATCTTTTTTCATAATATAGGCTTTTTGGTTATCTGTCAGAGAAATGTCCAGGATATCTTTAATTCTTTCAATATGATTAGGGTCTTCGATAGGGAAAAACAATTCAACCCGCTCATTGAGATTACGCGGCATCCAATCGGCGCTTGATAGGAATACCCGCTCATCGCCACCATTGCCAAAATAAAATATGCGATGATGCTCCAGATACCGCCCGACGACGCTACGTACTGTTATATTATCGCTTACTTCGGCCACACCTGGTCTAAGAACACAAATTCCCCGGATAATCAAGTCAATCTTGACGCCCTGGCACGAGGCTTCGTACAGTTTGAGGACAATATCCTTATCCACCAGTGAGTTCATTTTAGCAATAATCCGCCCCACTTTACCGGCCTTGGCAAATTCAATCTCCCGGTCGATCAGTTCCTTGATTCTTTCCCGGAGGCCCAGTGGTGCAACAACAATTTTATTCCATACCGGTGGATCAGAATACCCTGACAATACATTAAAAAACGCGGAGGCATCAGCACCGAATTGGTCATTGGCCGTAAACAGCCCCATATCTGTATACATTTTGGCTGTGGCATCATTATAGTTGCCTGTCCCCATGTGGACGTAACGTTTGATGCCGTCCTGTTCCTGCCTGACCACCAAGATCATTTTGGCATGGGTCTTAAGTCCTACCAGCCCATAGATAACATGACAGCCTGCTTCTTCCAGCCGTTTAGCCCACAGAATATTGTTTTCTTCATCAAACCGTGCCTTTAACTCTACAAGTACGGTTACCTGCTTCCCATTTTCGGCTGCCTGGGCCAGCGATTTTACGATTGGCGAATTACCACTCACCCGGTACAGAGTCTGTTTGATCGCCAATACCTTGGGATCCCACGCTGACTGTCGGACAAATTCAACAACCGGTTCAAACGATTCATACGGATGGTGCAGCAGGATATCCCGCTCGCGGATGGCTTCAAATAGGTTGGTAGTGCCAATAAGATCCTGGACCAGTTGCGGTCCCATCGGGCTATACCGAAGGTGTTCCAGCCCCGGCAACTCACTGAATTTGAAAAAACAGGTAACATCAAGCGGTCCTGAGATTTCATAGACATCCTGTTCCTCAATACTGAGCGTATGCACCAATAATTCTCTGAGATGCTTATTGTTCGTTTTCCCAATCTCCAGCCGTACAGCCTGACCACGTTTACGCTGGCGAAGTGATTTTTCGACTTCAGCCAAAAGATCTTCCGCATCTTCCTCGTCAATGGAAAGGTCAGCATTCCTGGTTATCCGGAATGGCACTATATCTTTAATCGTGTAACCATGGAACAAGTGTACACAATAATGTTTAATAATATCTTCCAAAAAAACAAACTGGCGTTTCTCACCATTTGAAGGCGCTTCAATGATCCGGGGCAGAACGCCGGGAACCTGAATGACGGCGGCGTGGGTTTCACCCCGTTCCCGGCCCAGAAACACAGCCAGGTTAAGACTGCGGTTGGCTAAAAAGGGAAAGGGATGGCCAGCATCTACCGCCATGGGGGTAATAACAGGAAAAATGGTATTATTAAAGTAACTTTCAACCCATTCCTGCACCCGTTCATCAAGACTGGTAATATCGGCAAAACTGATATCAGCCGTAGCCAGCTCCTGCAAAATATTTTTTAAATACCGGTACTTAAACTTGACTAATTCATGGGTATCTTCAGCAATACCGGCCAGTTGCTGACTGACTGTCAAGCCGGCAGCATCAGTCTTATTAATGCCACTCTCAAACTGATGCTTGAGTCCCGCCACGCGAATCATAAAAAACTCATCCAGATTGGAACTCGTAATTGCAATAAACTTGAGCCGCTCTAGCAGCGGCTTATGTTTAACATCAGCTTCTCCCAGTACTCTCCGGTTAAACTTAATCCAACTTAATTCCCGGTTAAAGAAGAATTCGGGATTGTCATGGATATCACAGTTCCTGGCATTTGCCATAATCGTCACCCCGCCCTTCTAATTAATATTGCTTTTATGCCAAAAACATCTTCAAAAAAGTCGGCTTTTTCAGCAAAAGTCCATCCTTCCAGCGACATATCTTCACTGCTGGTCACAGTAATCACCATCTCTTCCCCACGCAGAACAACATCGGCCTGACTGACTTTTTGCCGATGGCTGCGATCAATGGCATCTGCCAGGCGGATAATGGCTGAAAGCTTGGAGACTGTAACTTTTTGCCCTGGTGTTAAATAGGAAAAATTTGCATCAGCGTCAGAAGGAGTACCTTTGGAATGATAGAATGCTATATTGGCCATTATATGTCTCTCAGCTTCAGAAAAACCCATAATATCTGAAGAAATAATTAAGCGGTACGAATAGAAATAATGGCGTCTTAAATTAACGTGCTTGCCAATATCATGGAGAATGGCAGCCACTTTTAAGAGCCGTCTGTGGCGTTCCCCCAGACCGTGAACGCGTGCCAATTTATCGAACAGGAGTAAAGACCACTTTTCAACAGCGGCTGCATGGTTCGGATCATAATAATATTTTTTACCAATTTCCCAACACAGGCTAATAAGCTGGTCTTCAATAAGGTTATTATGTTCATGCCCGGTTTTTTCTGCAATATGTTTAATAATAACACCATCGATAAATTGATCACTTGGAATAACAATCTCTTCTGGATTAGTAAGCGATATAATCTTTTTGTACAGCACAATAGTGGGCAGTACGATCTCAGCTTTATTCTCAGTTAGACCAAAGTTTTTGATAATTTGCGGCAGATTAAGCGACCGCACCTGCTTATAGAGATCGCTAAATTCGGACAGACTGACAAAGGTAACCCTCCCCTGTTCTTTTCCAAGCATTTTTAGGAGCAGTTTTGTTTCTGGACCGGATAGTACCAGCCGCTTAATATTGTGCTGGCTCATTTCCTTTTCTACCGGTTCAATAGTACTGCTTATATATTGAGATAATGCCTCATGAAAATTTGCTGAATCGCGCTGACTTTTGTCAAAGCTTTCTTTGATACGGAGGGCACCGATATGAATATTCTGCTGATAGGTAAGGCCTCCGTCTTTATAGAGCGTAAAACCAAGTCCACCTGAGGAGATGTCGACAAACAGCATCCCCTCCTCTTGATTCATCAAGCCACGCTCATTTACAGTTTTGACAAGCGAAACATATTTATAAAAAATTTCCTGAGGCATATCAACAACTTCTACATTAAAGCCGCTTTTTACTTTGATCTGGTCGATAATATACGGTTGGTTTTGCGCTTCACGAATAGCGGTAGTAGCTACCAGACGATAATCACGCACCCCATACTCATTGAGCAAGCGGCGGTACCCCTTTAACAGTTCGCATATCTCACTTACGGCAGCAAAGCTAACACGCCCGGTTTTAAATGTTTCCTCACTTAACATCACCTGACGGTAGCTCTGTTCGACGATTTTAACATCATCCAGTGTATTATATTCGACAATCTGAACACCGATCTGCTCTGAACCTACATGAATGGCAGCAAACCGGTCTGGAGCATGTCTGGCCATTGCCTGCCCCCCTAAATTTCTTGATTTATATAATATGCTCTAATTCGACATTAAGAACTAAAATTCCTATCTTTTTTGAGACTTAATCCTAAATTAACAGTAAATTAATAATATTTGGCCCTTATAAACATTTTTTGTGAACTATGTAATTTAATAGGCTAATATAGCAGGATTTTAACAATAATAGCGAATAACTATGTTATAACCAAACTGTTAGTCCGAATGTGTTAGGAGCTGAACTATTTTGACAGAACGGGTAGCAATCATCGACCTGGGCTCGAACTCAGCCCGCCTGATTGTTATGCACATCTACCACAATGGCGCTTACAATCTCGTATATAATCAGAAAGAATCGGTGCGTCTTAGTGAAGGCATGGCCGAAACAGGGTTGTTAACCCGTGATTCGATGTGGCGGGCAATTAGTACGCTTAAAATTTTTGCCCATATGTGCGAGTTAGTAAAAGTCGACAAAATATTAGCGGTAGCCACAGCTGCCGTGCGCATCGCCAAAAACGGCAGCGAGTTTATCGATCTGGTCAACCAGCATACCGGCATCCCACTGCAGGTCATCAGTGGAGAAGCCGAGGCCCACTTAGGGTTTACAGGCATCATAAACACCATTGATGTTGACAGCGCGCTGCTTTTTGACTTAGGTGGCGGCAGCACCGAAATAACCCTGGTTAAAGACCGTCAGCCGGTTGAGGTATTTAGCCTGCCCTTTGGCGCTGTTAATCTTACCGAAAAATTTGGTTGCCAGGATAAGGTAAGCGAGTTACAGTTGGCAGCCATGCGTGGACATATTGTCACAAGGCTGGAGCGCCTGCCTTGGCTGAAGCGTCTGGGACTTCCCATTGTCGGTGTCGGCGGCACAGCCCGCAATATTGCCAAGATGGACCAGAAGCGTAAGAACTATCCTTTTCCCAAAGTCCACAACTACCGCTTTGGCCCGATGGCCTTTGATGAGTTATGGCGGACGATTACCAAGACCAACCTGACCCAGCGCCGCAAATACCCCGGGCTGAGCAGTGAACGGGCTGATATTATTATCGCCGGAACAACCATTGTCAAATCGCTGATTGATCT
>JAQSXM010000309.1 GCA_029256645.1 Sporomusa sp.
TAAACACTCCTTTATTGTATTATTTTTGTTAAAACACTTATTAAAAAAACTTCGGTAAATTTTCAATGAGTTGCTTTATTTCCTTAAAAATCACTTATCTGATTCTCTAGATATAATCCAGTACCACAAACTAGATCTAAAACAAAATATTTTTGATGATTATTTCCAATACCTTCAATTGCCCATTGGAGGGTCGTTGCTTCTAAGAATATAAAGTTTATATGAATGCCGCTTTTGATTTTTCCAGAAAAATCTTCTCCGGAAAGATGGTGAAGCTGCCAAACTTTACGCGAATAATTTGCTCCCGCTCAATATCAAAGCGCACAGGCTCACCGACGCTGCTATAGCCTGACATCTTCTGGCTTTCATAGGCGCCGTCTTTTCGACGTTCGAGTTGTACTGCGTCATCCCCAAGCAACCATCCATTGATGGGAAAATACAGTGCTTTATTCTCACCTACGACATAGATTCCCCCACCCCACCAGTTCACCATGGGATCGGATACCAGCACACGCTGCAAGTCTTCTGCCGGATAAGCATCTCTGATTGTACCGATGATATTCGCAACCGACCGTAGGATTCTGAAGTCAATTGGCTCGCTAGCGTTTACAACGACGCTGATCACATAATCTGTTCCCACCCAGGCATGGGTCTGAGATGAAAACCCTGGATATGAACCGGAGTGCCCTACGTAAGTTTTTCCTCTAAATGTTTTGAAGGCTAGGCCTAGACCGTATGATGAATCTGCCACATTCTTGACCGGCCACTTTAGTGAAAGCAGATCACGGCGAATGCCAAGAGGAAGCAGCTCATCGCCAAAGCACATGGCGTGCAAAAAGAGACTGGCGCCTTCGGCATTTCCGCAAAGCCCTGTGGCCGGAGCCATCGCATTTGCGGGAACGTGTCTAAAAATTTTCCGCTGGCCCGAATAAAGCTTTTTTGAATGGCCATCGGCAAATTGGGTATTGCCAGCGACATAATCTACAAGAAATGATTGCTTCTGAAGCTTGTCGAGCGTCAATTTATGAACAAGCTCTTTGTAACTTAGACCTGCTGCTGCCTGCAGAACAAGCCCAAGAAGCGCAAAACCAATATTGGAATACTTTGTCTCAGTGTTTGGGGCATATACGAGATTCGTTTGCAGAACCTCAGCAATAAGTTCTTCCTCGCCAGGAAATGGTCTTTCCAGTGCCCAGTAACACCCGTCTGAACCATTGCTGAACAACCCCGACCGGTGAGTTAACAAATCCCTGATTGTGACTTCCCTGAACCGCTCATCATTGTGCTGCAATAGCCAAGGAAGATATTTTGTAAGGGGATCAAGAATGTTAAGGACACCGTCCTGCTGCAGTTGAAGTGTCACGCAGGCTGCCAGCATTTTGCTGTGAGATGCCAGATGTCCAAGAGACTCTGTTGTGTAAGGGTTTTTGCCCTTCAAACTCGCAAAGCCGTACGCCTGGCTAAAGATAATCCTTCCTTTTCGCCTAATACAGATCTGCAATCCCGGTATAGCGAGATGAGTTGCGCAAAAGCAGAACCACTTATTCAAGACACATAACGCAACTCGCTCTGTTGCTGTTACATCATTCATGACGCACCGCCCTAAATCCGTATTTTGATTCGCCAAAATATAAAAGACTGCACTCCAAACTTATGGAATGCAGCCTCTAGTTAATCGACTAGTCAGTCTACTATCACTATAGTTAAATACTATTAAGTTTTACACTTCTTTGTTAATTAAATATTTATGCCACCCTACTATATCACTTATCTTTAAATTGCGTTTCGGCAGCATGATGAACCTTGTTAGGATGTACGGCTACGATGCCCCGCCCCAAAGGCTTGATCCAATATAAGGCAGCTATTAATTCAAATATTTGAATTATCCCAAAAGATATCATCCAAACCATAACAGCTTATGCCTGATTTCCTGGAAATATTTTCTGCCATATATGTCTTTCCACTTCCTGGACCACCTATAATATGAATTCCATTTACTTCCATTTTCCCCCTTCCTGTATGATTAAGACACTGTCAGCAACTCCCTAAATATCAAAGCCAGCCGCTTTCGCCTTGTAATATATAACTGAAGGCTGGTGCAGGCTT
Organism: Sporomusa sp.; assembly: GCA_029256645.1. The sequence continues at coordinate 2,107 of JAQSXM010000309.1, forward strand.
TACCTCTACCCAGCCTTCAGTTCACTTACTGATCAGCTAAATTCTCCAAATACCTATTAAGCTGCAGCAAGCCAGCAAGAACCACTGTCTAATGGGTATCCCATTCATACATTTCGTTACTCCATTATCGGAAGCATGCAATCCATAAATATCTCATCTGGCCTGTTATACTACTATAGTAAACCGGTAATTACTACATCTTGCAATTTTCGTTTTGGCACATGATGAACCTGGTTTTCATCCCGCCAATATTTGATATCGCCATTGGCCTCGATTTCCTCAATAACAACCTCTTCTTTCGGTTTGCCCAGCGCGATCACCAGCAATACCTCAAAGTTGTCTGCTAAGTTCAATACCGCCTGCAGTTTAGCATGTTGAATATTGCCAATCATACACCCACCCAGTCCGATTTCTGTCGCCCCGAGTAAGATGGTCTGGGCAGCAATCCCTGCATCAAAACTGGTCCCCATCTTATATCCTTTATCCTGGAGGATGACAATATAAGCTGCCGGCCTTTCTCCGGCAACAGGGCCCGGCCACTCTTTTAAATAGCCCGCCCAGCCCAAAGTGGCAAAGATTTGTTCGTTAAGTGGTTGCTCACAAGCGATATAATATTTAAGCGCCTGTTTATTGGCACCTGAGGGTACCAGCCTGGCATAATCCACAAGAGTGAGCAAAGTATCTCTCGTAACTGCTTCCTGTTCAAAAAACCGCCGGTAACTGCGGTTTGCTTTTACAATATCACTAAACATCAAAAACCCTCCCAATTTTGTTTTTGTATGCAAGTATGGCTGATGCCCGTTCTTCCACAGACAGATCACCTTCTAATCGCAAGACTTTACAAGGTAAAGCCGCCAGCCATTGTTCATGCAACGCTTTACTACGCATACTCAAGCCGCCCTCATCATAACCGGCAGCCCATTCTAAAAATGCGTTGGAATCAGAATACCGCTTTCCTCCTGGTTTGACTTCCGTCGCTCCATATCTCTGTATTTCTCGTTTAACAAGCCTTTCCATCCGTAAAGCTTGCGGAATCCATAAATATACTACCAATTCAAATTTCGGGATAAATATATCACCCCACCCACAAAGAGAACCTGATAATATCCACCGGGCCGCACTGCCTAAATCTTCAGCTAGCAATTGCTGCCGGTCCTGCAAATCACGCTTTATCTGAAATGGTGGTTTGGTAGGAAGCCAAAAATAATTATCTGTGTCAAAATGCTGACAACCCAACTGAGTGGCAAGAACCCGGCCTAAAGTAGTTGTCCCTGACCCTGAAGCCCCCAGAATATGGATTCTTTCCATCACCTGCCATCCTCCATATTCATGTTTTACTGATATTCTGCAATGAGTTTAGCAATACGAACAGCGGCTTGGGGCCCGTATAATCCGCCGTGATAGCAGATGACATAATCAATATCATACTCCTGCAATTTACGCAGTGATTGCAGGGCTACCCTCATGTCAGCAGTATGTTCTGGAGCCGGCCCTACTAAAATTCCATCCTGAATCCGCAATTGATCCCCGGCGATAAGCAATCGATGCTGTTGCAAATATAGGCACATATGACCCGGAGTATGACCTGGTGTATGTATCACTTGCACGTTATCGTGAAACGACAATACGTCTTTATCCTCAAACGTCTTATATACATGTGCAGTAGGAATATTGGTAAACAAACCAGCTGCCTGTTCACGAATATTTTCCGGCAGCGATTGAAGCCTGGCCTGTACCCGCTCAGGGGTCATCTTGATATAAGGGATGACGCCCTCGATATAGTCACGCTCATTGACATGAGTATATATTTCCGCCTTGTTGCCCAAAGCGTTCTGTATGTCCGTTACATTGCCGATATGATCCCAGTCCTGATGTGTAAAAATAATTCGCTTAATGTGTTTAAGCAAAACACCGGTCTGCTCTACTGCCGTAGTTAGTTCTTTTAATTGACCCGGATAACCGACATCAACGAGAGTGGCGCCGTTATCATCCCACAACAATGTGGGGTATATGGCGACAGCTGCCCCAAAAGGATTGCGCTCCAATGTGAGCATTTTGAAATTCAAAGTAGTATGGTTCATTCCTCACCCTCCATATATACCTTTGCTTTCATAGGAAAACAGACACTCCAGCTATATCCATATGAATAATTATATCATTTTTACAATAGTTAATGGTTAAAATTGGTTTATCATATTAATTTGCAACTAAATTTTATTTTATTAGGTTTCTGCGAGTATTTCTAAAACCAGACTCAAGAGAACAACCATCATAATGTTGAGCACAGCAGAACTAATGAAATTTTACTTTCACAATAACCGTCCCCTTGAGTCTACGGTTTTAAAAAGCCAGCAAATTCCTGCTATCGAAAAACCAATTGATATCCGTCCGAGTGCGCTTTGGCCTACTGCCGCCATGCCCAGAAAAAGAACTGCTAAGGGCAACCAAGTAAAGCCATTTCTTGTTATAAGGAATTCTAATTACACAAGATAATTTACACTCCTTTACTATTGCTATCTGGTGGCCTTGCCACACCGAAATATTCACTAAGTCCTCCAATCTTTCTTCCCTCAAAATCCACATGCTTATTTAATCTA
>JAQSXM010000310.1 GCA_029256645.1 Sporomusa sp.
CCTTTATCAATAGTCTTTACACGAAAGACTCCCGTATCCAATTTTAATTCCACTGTCCGTCCATAATTTCCTCCCGTATCATCAGCAAGCAGCCGAAGGTCAAGTTTCTTCAGTATAATCCGGACGGCTTCGGCATTTCGCTCACCAACACGCATGATATCTGTAGTGTTCGTAAATGAAAACATCTGAGCCCCCCCAGCAATCTTTGCTGTTAGACGGGTTTTAACGGCACCTAGTTTTTGTAAATCATCAAGCATCTTGGGAAGTGCTGTATCAGCAAACTTTGCTGGGTTTTCGGTAGATCGGGCCTGCTTACTATCAGGAAGCATAATATGAGCTAAGCCTCCTATTTTTGTAACAGGATCGTATAAAGCAATCCCTACACATGATCCCAATCCATAGCTAATTAAGCTGGCAGGGTAGCGGCCAACTTTATAATCAGCCATACCAACTTTAATTAATTCTGCCATTATTCCTTCACCCCTATTGCTGCCAAAATTGTACTTAAAGAACCGGGGTCAGGAATGAGGAAGAAATGACCTTTAACACCATCAGCTTCAGTTGTAAATTCGGTTTCAATCACCAATGCATGGTCTCCCATTTGTCCTAACTGAATGAGAATAACACTGAGTATTGCACCAGCCATATCAATTGCCAAAGCAGGAATAGACGGCAGAAGGGTAAGCTTGGTAAAATGTGACAATGCATTTAAGTAAGCACCGGCTAGAATATTGCCAATTTCCATTAATGCCGATTCATCCATTGAGTTTAAAGAGGTTGTGGCTCCCTGACCGCGTCCCATCAGCATATCAACCAAATAAAAGGCACTGTCACGGGGAAGCAAAAACAATATGCTGCCTGGAGCCGGACCAAAAACACGAAGGTATACTCCAGCAACCATTGCATCTGGTCCCCCTACCACATCAGGAACATCGCCGAGAGGTAAAATAGAAACTTGCGGCACAGTCATATCTATTTTGCGATTAATAATTTGCGACAGGGCAGTAGCAGCATTACCTGCTCCTACATTGCCAATTTCTCGCAGTGCATCTAATTGCAACGGTGAAAGTTTCAAAATATCTTCGGACAATGTCTCCACCTCATCCAATTTCATTTTATTTGCCAGCTTCCTGGCTATAACCGATAATCGTTTCCAGGTTGAGTAAAATAAGCAAACGGTCATCAAGCTTGCCTACTCCGCTCAAATAATGAGTTATACCGCCACCTGCGACGGTCTGAGGAGGCTCAATGCTTTCCTGATTAATTGTCAATACTTCCGAAACTGCATCAACGATGATTCCCACTGTAATTTCGTCCACTTTTACAATGATAATACGAGTATCATCTGTATACTCCTGAGCCGTTAAATTTAAGCGCTTCTTTAAATCCAGGACAGGCAGCACACTCCCGCGCAGGTTCATGACTCCCTTTATATAGTCAGGCGTATGAGGGACTCGCGTAATGTCAGTAATTCGCTTAATTTCCTGAACTTGCAGGATACTAACGGCGTATTCTTCCTTACCCAGTTTAAAAACTACTAACTGTAATTCATTTGTAGAGTACGTTTTTTCTGCCACAACAGATCCCTCCCTCACTGCATCAGTGATCCTACATCCAGAATAAGTGCCACTTGACCATTTCCTAAAATAGTTGCACCGGCGATCACTTTAATGCCGGCAAGCAGTTTGCCTAGCGATTTAATAACTATCTCTTGTTGACCTATTAAAGTATCAACGATAATGCCGGCCCGTTGGTCACCCATATGAACAATTACCACAAATAGATCATCCTGTGCCTCTTCAGAAGCTTCCGGGACATTAAGAACATTAGAAAGTCGGACAATCGGAATGATCTGACCGCGAAGCAAAATGACTTCCTGACTCTGAATCGTTTTTATATCTTCATATTTAATATTAATAGTGCTGTCAATTGAGCCTAACGGAATAGCATAGATTTCTTCACAAACTTTAACAAGCAAGGCCTGAATAATTGCCAGTGTTAACGGAAGCCTAATTTTAAACTTACTGCCTTCATTAATCTTCGTTTCTACATCCACCATGCCGCCCAGAGACTCGATCTTTGTTTTTACGGCATCCATTCCAACGCCTCGGCCTGAGACATCGGTAACGGTGTCTGCTGTAGAAAAGCCAGCCGCAAATACTAACCGCACCGCCTCGGCAGCATCCATTTTTTCTGCTTCGCTTTGTGTGATAACACCTTTTTGAACAGCTTTTTGTTTGATGATATCCGGATTAATTCCTTTGCCATCATCTTCGACAACAATAATAACATTATTGCCCTCATGGCGGGCGATCAGGCGAATTTCACCAATAGGCGCTTTTCCCTTAGCTTGTCTATCAGCAGGAGATTCAACACCATGATCAATTGCATTACGCAGTAAATGTACCAGAGGATCACCGATTTCATCTATTACGGTCCGGTCAAGTTCCGTCTCCTCACCTTGAATAATAAGGTTGACTTCCTTATTTAAATCACGCGATAGATCACGGACCATGCGGGGAAACCGATTAAAGACCTGCCCTACTGGGACCATTCTAACCTTCATAACTACTGCCTGCAGATCAGTCGTAACCCGGTCCATTTGCTCAATCGTTTCCACTAAATCTGTTAACCGGTGGGTTAAACCAATTTGCTCCAAGCGAGTTTTATTAATAACTAATTCGCCAACAAGGTTTAAGAGTGTATCCAGTTTATCGATATCAACCCTGACGGATTGCCCGCCTTTTAGCTTCTTATCGATGGTTGTAACCGCATTAGCAGGTTGCTGCTTTTCCTTTTCATCTGTCTTGTCCAAAGCCGCTGCTTTGACAGCCACTGAAGGAGCTGCAGCCATTTGCTCAGCTGGAGGCTGCACTTTTGCTGGTAAGGAGCAAGGCAACACAGTAACTTTATCAATCTCTGATATAGACAGCAATGTTTGTTCCAATTTCTCAGGTTCTGTTCCGCTTACTGCAACAACTTGGAAGCTATGCTCAAAATTTTCTTTTTCCAGTTCTTCTGTTGGAGGAATACTTTTGATGACATCACCTAATTCCTCTAGCGCATTCATCACCATATACGCTCTTGCTGACTTTAGCAGGCAGCCTGGCCGAAGCGAAACCTGTATTTCATATGCGCCCATCCCTTGATTCTGGGCAGCTTGGATAATTTTAGTTTCTGTGTCGTTAAAGCTGATAGTGCTCGCTGCAATTGACTTAGCTGTTGAAGATACCGCAGCCGGTGAAGCCGCTGCCTCTCCTTTAGCTAAAGCAGTAATTTTACTTAGCAGCGCTTTTATATCAATTTCAGTATCACTATTGCTAGCAACCTTTTCCACTAACTGCTCTAACGTATCGATACATTTAAACAATGTATTCAATATATCTTCATTTGCTGTTAGTTGGGATTTACGTAAGAGATCTAAAATGTTCTCCATTTCATGTGTCAATTCAGCTATTGTTGTAAATCCCATTGTTGCTGACATACCCTTGATGGTATGAGCACTGCGAAAAATCTCATCTAACAACTGCAAATTACTTGGCTCATGTTCCAAATCCAACACACAACGGTTGAGGGTTTGCAAATGTTCGCGGGATTCTTCTAGAAACATTCCCATATATTGGTTGATATCCATGAAATACCCTCCCTATGCTATTTTTTTACTGCCTTTACTATCTCTTCCGCGACATTCGGAAGTGGCACTATCCGGTCTACTATATTTAACTCTATCGCTGATTTTGGCATACCGTAAACGACAGCAGTTGTTTGATCTTCAGCGATAGTATGACCGCGCTGTTTTTTTATAGCCTGCATTCCTTTTGAGCCGTCATGTCCCATACCGGTAAGGATAACACCGATAGCTCGGGAACCGTAGATTTTGGCAACTGATTCCATCATAGGATCTACTGCGGGCCGATGACCGCCAACAGGCGGGGTCTGATTAAGCTTAATCACGGTTTTACTACCTTCACGCTCCAGCAGCATATGATAGTCACCAGGCGCGATAAAAACCATTCCCGGACGTACAACATCATTATGCTCTGCCTCTTTAACAGTTAGTGAAGATAAGGAATTCAATCGCTCTGACAGGGATTTTGTAAATCCCGGCGGCATATGCTGGACAATTACCACTCCACAAGGCAAATTGCCGGGTAACCGTACAAGAACTTCCTGCAAAGCCCGGGGTCCGCCCGTAGATGTGCCAATAGCAATAATTTGTTCTTCATTATTACTTATTCCAACCTGACCCGCTGCCGGAAAAGATGGTAAAAGCGAAGGCTGAGACTTAGGTTTTATGAGTTGAGTAACATTGGCCTTTACAGCAGCTCTTGCTTTTTCAAGAATTTCACTGCGTATTTCATTAATACTGGAAATAGATCCCGATGTTTTTGCTACAAAATCTACTGCACCCAAGGCCAGCGCCTGCATAGTAGCCTCAGCTCCGGCACGAGTCAGACTGCTTACCATTAATACCGGCGTAGGGATTTCTTTCATAATTTGTTCTAATGCCTTAATGCCATCCATAATTGGCATTTCAACATCCAGCGTAATTAAATCTGGCTTAAGCCTCTTTATTTTATCAAGTGCATCTTTCCCATTACGTGCTGTATCCATCACTCTAAAATCAGATTCAGCAGCAAATAGATCAGATAACAGTTTACGCATGAATGCAGAATCATCAACAACTACCACATTTATCA
>JAQSXM010000007.1 GCA_029256645.1 Sporomusa sp.
TGTTTATTATAAATTGAACTTCTGAACAGTGAGTTGCAGCTCTTCTGCCATTTTCGCAAGGCTTTGGCTGCTTGCTGCAATCTGTTCCATCGAGGCTGATTGTTCCTCTGTTGATGCAGATACTGTCTGGGTCTGCCCGGCAGTGTTTTTACTCACTGCATTAATTACCTGAATTGCGGAAACAAGCTGTTGACTGCCTTGACCCATTTGTTGTACACCTGCGGCGATTTCCTTACTCTGGGTGGATAATTCACTAATAAGTGTTGCAATCTGCTGGAAGGATTGTCCGGCATTATTTACCACCTGGGTTCCGACGCCAACCTCTTTTGTGCCATCATTCATGGCTACAACAGCAGCATTTGTCTCTGTTTGAATCTCATTGATCAAATCGGCTATTTTCTTAGCCGCATCCTGAGATTGTTCGGCAAGCTTGCGAACCTCCTCGGCAACAACGGCAAAACCTCGCCCTTGTTCACCAGCTCTCGCTGCTTCAATTGCTGCATTTAGGGCAAGAAGGTTAGTCTGACCGGCAATACCGGAAATAGTATCAACAATCTGCCCAATTTCTTTTGATCTTTCGCCCAGTTTTGCCACAACAGCCGCAGAATTATTAACAGTATTCTCGATATTACCCATTTGATTAACAGCTACTGCAACTATATCAAGGCCCTCTTTGGCAGCGCCAGCGGTTTTGGCAGACGTGCTCTCTGAGGTGGAGATATGTTCGGTTACCTGTTGTATACTTGTTGATACTTGTTCTACAGTAGTCGTTGCATCCTCAATTGACTTTTGCTGCTGCTCCGCGCCTTGGGCAACCTCAGTAATAGCATTAGCTACCAGACTGGCGGTTTGCGCCGATTGTTCTGAAATCGCAGTCAGCTCTTCAGAGGCCGCCGCCACTTGCCCGGCGCTTTCACTGATCTGGCTTACTATCATTTTGAGTTCTTGCTTAAGGCCGGTAATCGTGTTGGCCATATCACCAATTTCGTCATTTCTGACAGAGAAAATATCTTCTTGGGTTAAGTTTAGTTTTCCGATTTCGGTTAATTGACTGTTTAAATTTCTAATCCGGTTTGCCAAGTTACGTCCATACCAGCCGGCAAGCACCACAATCAGTATGCCGATGATGAGACTAACGGTAATAATAATATTTCTCTGGGACTGCGAGGCTTCAAGCACTAACTTGTTATTGCTGTTTAAAGATTCCTCTTGCAGCTGGAACATCTTTTCCATTTGCGGATCAACCCGCTCGGCGATTACCGTCCAGTCATCGATTACCTTATTTAGACTAGGATCATTCTCTTTCTTCGCCTTAAATAATTTGTCAGACATCATAGTGTAACCGGCCAGTAATTGTTCCAGTTTTTCAGCTTCTGCTTTAATCTCCGGCTTTTTAGTTGCAGGAATCCAATTCTTTACAATCTCATAACTCTTCTTGCTGGCCTCAACGGCATCTTTTTCAAAGTTTACATTGCCATAAGCAATTAACCCGCGTACGTCACTAATGCTCTTATGATATTCATCCTGAGCTGTTTTCATCTGAATAGTTCTTGCCGTGGTATGTGTAGTGAGCCCATAAAATCTGTCGACAATATCTGCCGAAACATATAAAGAATAACCGAGTAAAGTTAAAAACACAAAAATTGGAATACCAAATGCTAGCATAACCTGTACTAAAAGTGGGGTGCGTCTACTACTCATTAAATTTCCTCCAAATTCTAAGTTTCTATGATTTATTTTTTCGACATATTCCAGCAATTTCCTGCATAATTAGATAATAAATTCACAAATCCCAAATTTTTATTAGGATGATTAACTACGGTCCAGCCACTAGTCTAGCATCTTACATAACACTTGCTCTCTGAGTAGCAAAGAAACAGGTGACTAAAAAACAAAAGGTTAGACCAACAGGGGAAATTGTCCTGCTGGCCTAACCTTTTTGGTATTATACTGCCATAAACTAGTAGCCGATCACTTCGTCCGGTCTCCACCACAGGACAAAGGTTTTGGTTTTCCTAAGAAGTTTGAACCCTCCGTCTTGATTTGGTATTAAATAACGGTCAACGTTGCTGCGGTATTGCTCTTCAAATTCCGGGAGAATCTCGCCGACAAAACGCAGATCTGCATAGGCTTGTTCACGGGAAACATAATCACGCTCAAAACCGTCATCCACAACAACGATATTCGGGTTCGCCCCCATGTCATACACCATGTTGAACATCATGTTGTAGCCAAACATGCGGGCAGCAGGATCATGCGGCATTTTTTCCTGCCCAATACCTTCAAGAAAGTCTAACTGTATTTCCCGGAGACTGGGGGCATTTGCCCAACCCAAAATATAGACATATTTTCTGGCAATCTGGTTGATTTTCACTAAATCGGAAAATCCCACTGAGCGTGAGGCAATGGCAATATCATATTTGCCAACGTTTTCAACCGCGTCTTTCGCCAGCCAGTTCGATCTCATTGGCGTAATATTGTGGACTCCTTCGCTCCTGGCATTTTCCATGCATTTTGCCAGCATCTCCTCGGAAACATCCAAGGCAGTGACACTCTTTACCTTTTGGGCTACAGGAACAGACAACCGTCCTGGTCCACAGCCGATGTCGATTACCGAGTCCTCTGCAGACAACAGCATCTGCCCCACCTGTTTTTTGGTAAACTCCTTTTCAAGTTTCGCCATTCCGTCATACATACCGGCAACACTGCCCCATTGTTTTTCTTGAGCAGCCTCATCCATATTGGCAAATGGCATTTTCCGGTACTTTTGCAAAGCTTCCCAGTTAATTAATCCCTTCATCTTTACACCTCTTTAACATCAGCCGATTTATTTTTTTCAACCCTCCCGGAACCGGCTAAACCTTATCCTTACCGGGCCGGAGGTTTTCCATTGATTATTCTGTTTGCCTCTTCTGCCGAAAGATCATAATTTAAAAAAGTCCGGTAAAAAAAGCGGGTTTCCTGAACGATGTCAATATCCTGAAACTTATCCGGATGCAAAATTTTTGCCGCCCACTGAATTTGCAACGCTTCCTCCGCACCGTACCGGTCCCAGAAAAAAGCCCCCTCCGGGTTGATATACACCTTCCCCGTTTGTACCGCCTTAAGTCGCCGCCACTTTTCATCCTGCAAGATTCCGTTCAGCGCTTTCGCTCCATCTTCCACTCCGTTCAAGGCCAGTGCCGTATTGCCAAATATAATAACGTCGGGATTCCATGATATCAGTTGCTCCATCGATACTTCACCGCCGGTATCTGCTGCATTGATTCCCCCGGCAACCGTTATCCAGGCATTAATGATAGTATCCCTTCCGTCTACCATTAATGGTGCCAGCCTTGTAATATGGATAACCTTTGGTTTTTGTTCCCGGGGAATCCCCTCGGTTATTCCGGTTATCCTGTTGAGGTTGTGATCCAGGTAAGCGATATATTTTTCCGCTCTCTGCTTTGCTTCCCCGCCAAGAATGACACCGGTTAACCGGAAGCACTCTTTCAAGCTGTCAAAATCGTTAAACATCAATTGAACAACCGGAATCTTTAAATCAGCTATTTTTTGGGCGCTTTTATTATTCAGCGGCGTAAAAACAATGTCCGGTTTGGCGGCCATCAGGGTTTCCAGATTTACACCCGTAGTATCAAAAGCCGTAACCGCCTGACTCATTTGTGGATTAACGACCTTCATCCAGGGCCGTTGTGCCGCCGCAGTCGTCGTCGCAACGATTTTATCACCCGCCCCCAGCATGCACACAACCTCATTGTGAGCAGGCCAGGCATCACCAATCCGTTTAATCTGCGCTGGTATTGCCACTTTTGCGCCACTTGCATCGGTAATCGTGATTTGTTTGGGATTTACTGCCGGTTGAGCCTTAAAAGCGTTCTGGCATCCGGCTAGGAAAATGAGTAAGATAAAAATGCCGCCCAACATGGTATGCTTTCCTGTTTTCACCGCATCACCCCCTGCTTTTGCCTTCCGAGCACCTGTTCCTGTTAAAATTTCTTACTGATCTCTACCCCGTATTCGGCGCCGGCATCATAATAGTTCATGCCTCTGCCATAACGCCGGTCGGTGATATTGCGCCCGTACAGGGTAAGTTTGGTACGTTCATCCAGGTCTTTGCTGATGTTGGCGTCGATAACGGTATAGCCGCCTAACTTAGTGGCGTCCCCCATAGAACTTGCAAACCGACTGAGGTGCAGCAGGTTGATATTGGCCGCGATATCGGCCTGCCTGTAGTTCAGCGCCAGATTGTAGCTGTTATGCGGTATATAGCTGTCATCCAGGGCGTTGCTGGAAGTAAAATAAGAATATCCGGCTTTATAGCCAAACGTGTCGGACAAACGGCCATGCACCGACAGTTCCAGCCCTTTGCGCGTCAGATCCCTTCCGGTATAGGTAGTTACATTCATGCCATTCTCTGCATCGTAATACGTTTTTCCCGTAAAAACCCGGGCATCATTGATATCATATAAAAATGCCGTCAGCGAGGCATTGAGAGCCTTGTTATAGCTGGCCGTAACGCCTGTTTCATATTTATAACGCACTTCCGCATCAAGCAGCTCGTTGTTTTCCGTAAGCAGATACCTGCCTGCGGGCTGACGCGAGTAGGAGAAACGCGAAGACAGTTTATAGACCGGATCCAGCTGATAAGCAGCTCCCAGGGATAAGCTGACAGCTTCTTTATCCCATAGTTCCCCGTATGTCGTGTCGTATTGTATGTTGCTGCCGCTGCCGCCCGTGAAATATTTGGCGACGCCTTTGGTAACATGTTTTCTGTCCAGCCGCGCCCCGGTATCCAGCGTCAGTTTATCATTGACCCGCCTCTCCCCGTACAAATAGTAGCCGTACAGTTCCTCCTGGCGTTCATAGCCGGCCTGCCCCTGCACCCCGGTCGGTGAATGCCACCACATGGCCTGGACGCCGAATTTCAGCGTATCCCGGCCAAAGTTCAGCGTATGCGCAAGGTTTAATTCGCGCAGGTATTCGTTTTCTTCCCAGCTCGGCTTTATTGACGGCGATGATACCAGCGCAATCCGGCTGGACCGCACCGAGCTATAGCCAAAACTAAAGGTTGTCGTGTGGTTTTCATCCCATAGTTTCGCCGCATTTGTTGTAAACAGCGTCGTATTAATGGGATCCCATTTGCCCAGGCTGCTGTAGCGATTCAGGTAACTGCCGTCTTCGTTAAACCATACTTGCTGACCACTCCAGCCATTGTTGACAATCAGGGTCATATCGGCAAACCAGTCTTCGCCTTTATCGCCGGCCTTTAAAAAATAAGTATCAAAATTTCTGCCGTTAAACCAGCCGGACCTGCCGTCGCTCCTGTCTTTTGCGTACCCCAGCGCATAATAAGCGGTGTCACCGGTTTTATCGCCATGCACGATGCTGAATTTTTCCGTATCAAAAGTACCGTAACTCAGCTTGGCTTTGTCAACAGGCTCGGTTACTTTCAGGGTTTCTATGATAATGAAACCCTGACTGGGAGTGCCTCCCTTGGCAGTATTGGTGGCAAAATTGGCAATGGGACCCAGTGTCAGAATGGAGGCGTCCCGGACAAGGGTGATGGATTCGATCAGGTCAACCGGTAGATTGGCCAAAATACGCGAGGCCTGCGTGTCGGGCAAATAGACCCCGTCAATGATGATCCCGATATTATCGCCGCCGCGCGCCTGGACTTTGTAATAGCCCTTATTGCCCCAGCGCGTACCAATAATCCCGGTGCCGCGTTCGAGTATTTCCAGCACATCTTTGGGATGCATGGCTTCAATAGCTTCCCGGGTAATGACTTCCGTCGCCGCCTTGCTGCTTTCCGGAATGGCTAAACGGCTGTAGGCCGGTGTTTCCTCCTCTGCCTTTTGTGCCTTTACCATGACCGTCGACATTTCAGTGTCTTTAGCGGCAGCTGGTTCTTCCGCCCAGGCAGGCACTACCGCACCGACCATAGTGGACAAAACAATCGCTGCAACTGTTTTTCCCATCTTACTTTTTTTCACACCGCTTCACTCCTGTTAAATAATATATCTTTATCCCGTCTTTTCCGATGTGGAAGCTGTCTGGGCAGACAACGGGATGCAAGCAGACGCATCTTGTCCATCATTTAACTGCAAATGAACAATTTGCACATTGACACCATACGTGTCTTTTAAATATTGTTCGGTAATCACCTGATGGGGAGCGCCGGTTGTAAGACTGCCGTTCTTTCTTATTGCAGCCACCTTCGACCCATATCTCAGCGCATGGTTGGGATAGTGGGTGGTCATCAGCACGCCGATGCCGGATTTTGCGACCAAGTCGCGGATATAGTCCAGGACCCGTATCTGATTGCCAAAGTCCAGACTGGAAGTAGGCTCATCCATAATCAGAAATTCCGGCTGCTGCGCCAAGGCCCTGGCGATCAATACCAATTGCCGTTCGCCGCCGCTGATGCGGGTATAGATGCTGTCGCGTAAATAGCCTATGGATAATGTCTCCAGGGCCTGGCCGGCTATTTTCATATCGGCGGACGATGGCGATCCAAACAGCCCCAGGCGGGCGCTCCGGCCCATCGCGACCACATCAAGCACGGTAAACGGAAAGGGCGGTGTGTGGGCTTGGGGAACATAACCGATTTTTGCCGCCAGCTGCGGCTGGGACCAATTGGCAATATTCTCCCCATTCAGCAATATTCTCCCGGACTGAATTTTCAATAACCGTAAAATAGTTTTGAATAACGTGGTCTTGCCTACTCCGTTAGGTCCCAGCAAACACATGAAATCACCGGAATGAATTTCAAAGGAGATCCCTTCAATAACCGTTTTGGCTCCATAGCCACAAGAAATATTGTCAACTGTAAGAATCATGCTGCCACCCCTTGCCGACTGTTAAGCCCATCCTTTTCGCGTATGTAAGAGAAGATAGAGAAAAAACGGCGCCCCGATTATCGATGTCAAAATCCCTAAGGGAACTTCCACAGAGAACATCGTCCGCGCTAAATCGTCCACCAGCAACATAAATATACTCCCCATAACGATTGAGACCGGGAGTAAAATTTTATAATTAGGCCCCACCAGCAACCGGGACAAATGGGGCACCACCAGACCCACCAGACCGATGACTCCGCTAATGGCCACTGCCGACGCCGTCACCATTGTTGCGCAGACCACAACAATAATCCGCAGCCGGACGGTATTTACCCCTAAGGCTTTAGCCTCTTCATCACCAAAAGACATAACATTCAAATTCCAGCGCAGCAGTGTCAGCACGAACAGTCCGGCCACAATCGGAACAGCGGCCAGATACACATCACGGTCGTTAACAGAGGCCAGGCTGCCCATCAGCCAATAGGTAATGGCCGGCAGTGCATCGTTGGGGTCGGCCACATACTTAATCAATGAAACAAACGAAGTAAACAACGTTCCTATGATAATGCCCGCCAGGATCATGACCAGAATCGTCTCGCCTTTTTTTCCCAGCCAGAGGGTAATCAGGTATGTTGTCGTCACGGCCAGTAAGCCAAAGGCAAAGGCAGCCAATTGAATGCCAACGGCATCGAGAGACAACAAGATTGCCAGGGCTGCACCAAAACTGGCACCGGCTGTCACGCCTAAAATTCCGGGGGAAACCATTGGATTGCGGAACATCCCCTGGTAAGCGGCACCAGCGGCTGATAAGGCCGCTCCCACCAGGATGGCGGCCATAATTCTCGGCAACCTGATTTTTAGCATGACAATTTCCAGATCCTCGGTCCAAAATGGTGTCAGGTGAATGATTTTTGACAGAAGAATCCCCAGGGCGATATCCGGGGCAATCGGATATCGCCCTACCAGGAAAGATAAGAAAAATATAGCGGCTAACACCATAATTAATATGGAAAGTTTTATTGACTCAGCGGACTGCTCAGTTACTTTGGCCATGTTATCCCCTTCAATCCCACACAACCGTTATGAATAGACCTACGCCATCCTCATCACGGCTGTTCAAAATATCCCGCCTCAACCGTTTGGCTGTCCATACCCGCTTCCATACCGGGCTGCCGGCCGCCCTGTCAAAGCTTCCTGCTGATCACACTCCATTATTCGAGTTCAAAAATAACAGGTACAACGACCCAAGCCGGAACCGGGCGCCCGCCTTGGTAGGCCGGGCTGAAGCGCCAGCGGCGCAGGCCGTTGACAGCCGCCTGATCCACGCTGCCATAACCGGAGCTTTGCACAATTGCCGTATCGCCGACTACACCTTTTTCGAGGATTAAGACCCGTACGCGCACCATTCCCTCCCAGCCGCGCAGCCTGGCTTCTTCCGGATAAGACGGCGGCGGACCGTCGATGACATAGGGAAGCCGGCCTGATCCGCTATATGGTGAGCTTGAGCTCCCCTGGGCGTCATTGCCCTTGCCGCTAACAGACTGGCTGGCCGTATCAGTGCCATTACCGGCCTGTCCTATTTTTTCTTGCACCGGCATTTTTTTACTTACAGCATTACGATCAACAGTGGGAGCAGTATCAGAAAAAACCGGATCGGCTTCAGGCGAAAGCCGACTGTTAGTGACTGGTGCATCCCGGCTTGGCGGTGAATTGGGCTCTGCCGCTTGTACCGGCGCATCAGCAGGATCGTCCCCCATGTTATACTCACCCAATTCCACTTCTATCGGCAGCAGCGGCTCCGGCAAAGCCTCCGGTTTATCCCGGAAATAAAAAAAACTAATGCCTGCAACAAGCATCAGATGGACAGTTGCGGACAGGCAAAGTGCGATTCCCCAGCGTTTTTGCATCATTGCAGCCACTTTTTATTTTCTACAGCAATTACTACTGGGGCAATGTCAGCCGTTTTACTTAGCATCGCCACTCCAGATACCAACACCGGTTTACCATTCAAGCCAACACGTCCGTTCTTGTCTTTCATGACCACAGTATTTCCCCGCCTCCGTAACTGTCAAGATACCTATTCAATTCCTCCTTTTGAGGGTTAATAGGGAATATCAAATTACTGGACAAATTACCATATTATACTTATTACGATATTACAATTACAAACATAAGTCAACACCTTTTATTAATTCAGTTTATTTTTGTTCATTTTTGTTTGTTTTTGTGTTGTATATCCATAGAAGAATTAAACTAAAAGACAGGAAATGCATACCCAAAAGCAATTAACTATAAAAAGACTGCAAGCAAATAAACTAGCCCCTAATAATAGACACTTTTAAAGAAGTGCATTATCAGGGGCTCAGTTTAATATATATACCCAAGTTGACCTTGACAGAATGTAACCGCCCGCCATTCCTGCAGCCATCTGCTTTTCGGGCCAGGCGCCCATGGCAATCAGGCGACTGGTCGCTTGCTACTCAAGCTTCGGTATTTCCATAACATCGAATAATGCTTCGGCCGGGCTGGACATGAGAAACTCAGCAATCTCTTCTTTTAAGAGGGTAAGCCGTAAAGCATCGGCTAAAGTCAGGGTATCATCATGGGTTTTATAGGCAAGGGTGATAAATTCCGCCGGTAAGAGTCCGTGTTTTAAAGAAAAAATACGTTTCTTGCCATTGTAGGTTATCTCAAAATAATATCTACCGCCATAACCATCTGCTGCATCAGGAGCGTTTTTGGTGAGGGCAGTCTTGGGGTCAATCAGCATCGCTGACCGCGTTTTCGCGCGGGTAACCATTTCGAAGCCATCAATAATCCCAGGGCCCTGGACGCCAATCATGATGGCAAAATTTCCCCGCGAGGGTGGTTCATGCGGAGAAAGCTGGCTGAAAGCAAGTTCCATCAGCTTAAATGCCATTGCTACACCACCGATAAACTCCCGCCCGTGGTATTTAACCATGTCCTGAAAGGTTATACTGAGCACATCATTGCGGTCTTTAATTAGTAATACCGGCTCCATAGTTTCCTCCTTTACACTTATTGATTTATATTACTAAAATCATGCTAAATTAATTTTTTTAATAGATTTCATATAGGCAATAACCTGATTACTTCCAGATAAAATCAGCCAGGTCTAACTCGCGGTCAAATCGCTGAAAGGCTGATTCTGCATTCTGAGTTTGGCTTGTGGAAGGTTTCCCGCCTCCTGCCGTTAGACTGCTGCCCGGATAAGCACCCACGCCGGTCCCGCTGTCGCATCCGGCAGCACAGTTATAGACTTCCAGCAGGGTAGGCAATGTTTGCTGGTTTAGCAGCGCCGACTGATAGCCTGCCAGAAAATTGTACACTGAGCCGGTCCCGCTGATTTTCTGATATCTCCCTGCGGGAAGATACTCAGCAAAACACTCACAAACCCCGCCATGAGCACCGAGCGTCAGGCCGTTACCTTCGTACGAATCGGTAAAATCGACCGGTTCATAGTTGGCCAGGTTGATACCGGCCGTATGGAGATATTGCTTCAGGCGGTTAATTGTGACACTATATTTGATCCCATACTGATTGGTCCTGTGCCGGCGTATCTCGCCGCGCTTGGCGATACAGGGCGATAAGAAAGCAAACGGCTCGCTGACAGCAGTATTATATTTTCTCAGGTAGATGGCGGTACACTGGAGCGGGCTATATACCGGCATCAGATGTTCCTTTAGGCGGGGGGCATGGTAAATAATATAGTTGTTGACTGCCGCACAGGGAGAGGAGATAAAGGGAGTGTCCTTCTTACGCCGCAATATTTGAAGATAAGCCCATATTGTAATATCAGCCCGCAATAGAACGTTATAGAAAGATTCAACCCCTAAAGTCTTCAGAAATCCAAACAGCTGCCGATAATCAGGGAAGTGTCGCCGCACTGCCGGCGCCACCAGCAGTGACAACGTTCTGCCTGCAGCCAACTCATCCAGGAAAAGCTCAATATCATCCTGATAGTCAACCGCTTTGTGCGGACAGCGCTGGTAACAGGCACCACAGGCAATACAGTCCTGATTAACAATCGGTTCCACCGACAGACAGCCTGGATTTGTATAGCTATTGCCGAGCGGACAGGATTTCAGGCAGGCCTTACAAGTACGGCACTGGCGATCAACCACGCTGATTTCTGTTTGGCGCAGCAGTGGTGTCATTGTGCAGACTGGCGCCTGAGCCCCTGCCGCCTGGCTAATACCACAAAACATAAAATACCTCCTGCCGCCCCGGTGATCAACTGGGGCCAGCTCAGCATCATTTTAACAATCATTGCTAACTTCTCCGGCATATTGACAGCCAGTAACAGCCATGTCACCGAAAAATAAAGGCCGGCCATCTTTAACCCTGAGGCTGCGGCAATAGCTACCCAGCGATTGGTTGACAGGAATATTCTATACCCTGTGATGTACAGGATATTCGCAGCAGCCACCGGGATAATCAGTACCGGGACAGGTAGAGCCTGCTGGAGATACGCAATAACGGGGGCGGTAACCCCCAGAATCATGGCCGCCTGCCAGCCGGCGGTTTCCACAGCGGCAAGCAGGCAGGCATTGACAGCACTACCAATGACAAACATGGATACAAATGCAGGTACTGGTACAAACAGGCGCAGGGATTGAAATATAAACATCAGAGCCAGCAATAAGGCTGCTCTCGTCATTTTACGGTACATGTTACCCTCCAGGGTTCAGACAGTGCTCCTTTGGGATACACAGAGTCTGCGATTTTGCTTAGAATTTCATCCGGATTTCGCTATGTACAAACGCTCCCTGCAAGCACAGGTCATCATCTTTTTTATTAAGCAGATTCTCAACCCCTACGCTAAGCGTATGATTTTTAGTAAGTGTTTTTTCCAGGTTGACATTCCAGAGTGCATACGATTTGTTTTTACCGCTATCATAACCGACATCAGCATACAAAAAATCACCATAGAATTCGCACCAGAGATTGGCCCTGACTGAGTCGTGGTCATTATAAGACAGGCGTGAGGCCAGCTTATGGCGGGCCCGGTTTACTAACCGGGTATTTTTTTCATCATTAGTAGCATCCAGGTTTGTATAATTAGCTGACCAGGAGAGGGTGTCTGACAGGGGGTAACTCAGTTCGGCCTCTACGCCCTGCATGGTGACTTGGCTAATATTTTGATAAGTCAATTGATTGCCTGAGGGCAACCGTACCTCATCAATCATATTATCAAGCTTATTAACAAAATAGGTCAGCTTGCCTGTGGCCTTCCCCCAGTCCTGTTCCAGTGAGAGCTCATAGGAATTAGATTTCTCGGTTTGCAACTGATCATTACCTAACAATGTTATATTGGTTCCATTCCGGTTGACCGAAGAATTAATATATAGCTGGTTAGGTGTGGGGCTGCGGAAGCCTTTGGCAACATTAAGTTTAAGCCTTGAATCAGGCGTGGCTTCATAGGTAAGGCCTACCTTCGGACTAAGATTGCTTTCAAACTTACTGCTGTCGTCATAGCGTAAGGATGTGACTGCCAACAGCTTGGGTGATACTTGCCACTGGTCCTGGACGTATAATGCGGAATAATCAAGATCAATGCCAGACCCTTCCTGTTTTATACCGCCACGGGTGATCGAGTATATTCCCTGGCCGGTCTTAACCCCGGTACCCCGAAATTTTTCCGGACGGTATTCACCGCCGTAGGTCAGGACATGCTGGGGGCCGGCCTCCCGGGTCAGCCGGGCTTCAAAACCGGGCACGGTACGGTGGGAGTCCCCAAAATTCATTAACTTCGAAGTAGCCACATTATACACATCAAGTTTCTTATAATACTCGGACAGGTACGCTCTCAAAAAAACAGAGTCATTTGGGGCCTGCTGCTTATTATAGCTTAGTGAATACTCATAACGCTCATTATTATCATTGATATTGGTTTTAATCTGCACTCCTGAGGGATTTGTCTTATACGCATATTCACGGGTATCCTCATTCATATATCCTGCTGTTAACGAAACAGTTTCTTTCTCCGATAGCTGGTAATCCAGGCGGGCGCTTATATTCTCCCGCTCGCCATAGGGCGCATAGGTTGTCCCATTGCTTTTGAAGACGGCATTATTCTCCAGCCTGGAACCGGATATGGTAACACCGGTTTTACCCTGTATCCCGGAATCATACGTAAATTGATAACGGTCTTTGGCTCCCCGGTCACCGCTGAAGGCCCCGTGGTCCAGGCTGACACTAAAGGCCGGTTCAGTCGCCCGTTTGGTGATAATATTGACTACACCGCCCATAGCTTCTGTACCGTACAGGGAGCTAACAGGCCCGCGCACAATCTCAATGCGTTCGACATTCTCCAGTGATATCCGGTCCAGCTCATAATTCTGATCAATCTCAGAGGATATGCGTTTGCCGTCGATAAGGATCATTGAGAAACGGGAATCAAAGCCGCGGATTGAAATGGCATCCCGCCCGGTTGAGCGGTTCAAGCTGACACTAGTGGCCGTACTGATCACATCTTTCAGCGTATGAGCGCCGCGGGCCCTGATATCTTCCTGACTTATTACCTCTACCGATGCCGGGACTGCTTTTTTCTTCATATCAGTCTTGGTTGCCGTAACAACGACCTCGTCCAGGGCAAATTCATCAGGCGTAACCGCCTGAGCATAAGCGTGGGCTGTGGAAAATGTCAGTGCGGTTAGTGCTAAGATAGCTGCTTTCTTCATGGTGTCTTCCTCCTCATAAAAATTAAAATAAGTACAAATATTTTTGAGACCACAGAAATAATCTTCCAATAAACGATAATGAAAACCTTTATCAATTGCACTTAGGTGTATTATAATTAAATTATGGAATAAAATGTGTATCTCAGGTTACACATTGCGAGATTGGGGTTTAAGATGGAAGATTTTATCACTGCCCTGGCCAATTGCCGTTTATTTAAAGGCTATACCAAATCAGACGTTCACAACTTTCTGCTGCCTGCTGAATACAAAATCAGCAATTTTAAAAAAAATCAGTTTATATTTAGAATGGATCAACCGATAACATATATAGGGATTATCCTCAAAGGCAGTATTGAGGTGCAGAAGATCTTTCAGTCAGGCAAGGTCATTAATCTGATTTATAAAGAAAAAGGCGAGTTGTTCGCCGAAGGAACTATATTCTCCCAAATGCCAGCCTATCCCTGCCAGGTAATATCCCGGGAGAATACAGCTGTGATGCTGTTGCCTAAACAATACGTTATCAAGGCGCTGGCTGATGACAGCATCCTTTTAGCCAATTTTTTGGCGCTCATGTCCGATAAGCTTATTTTTCTGAATAAAAAAATCGAGTTGTTATCCTATTGCTCAATTCAAAGCAAGATTGCGTATTCGCTATTACACTGCATCGCAACCGACAATAATACCAGCATCATTGAGCTCCCGTATACGCAAAAGGCGTGGGCAGAGCATTTGAATGTATCACGCCCCTCACTTTGCCGGGAACTGAAAAACCTGTGCAAAGCAAAAATTATCCTGACAGACAAACGCACCATCACCATTTTGAAACGGGACAAAATAGAACAGCTGCTGAGTGAATAACTAGGACGTGGGTGGATTTCTGATCACTTGAGGCCTGGCCTCCCCATTGTTTCACGCTTTTTCGACAAATAAACTGTAAATTTCGGCAGGATTATACAAATAATGAGAGAATACAATGTGTAGGTGAAATAATTAACTTTCTAGGATGCAAAAGAAGAACCCACTTGTATCACTGCCGTTCCGAACCCATCTTATATAAAACACATACAAGTGCGGCAGCCTCGACGGAACTCTTAGCTCACAATAATTGCAATAGAGTTATACCCTAAGTCGTCTACACATCTCTACATGTTGAATTGCTAACACTCAAAAATCAGTCAACTGCAATGATCAAATAATTTTTGTCGATTTAGTTTTATTTTTATAACATATCTTAAAATTTTTACAGAATATTACGATTTTAAATTCGAAATACGGGCTCAGTGAATAGTTTATTTACGAGCGAATCGTTAGATGCTAGAGATTCTTTTTTCTTCCGGACACAGGTACGATTGCGGTTGACTCCATGCGGAGGGAGGATTTATGACAGGCTATATCTTGTAGTCATTTCAAAAAAGAATGCAGCCTTGTCTGCATACTGCACACAAAGATTATGTAATTATTTTACAGGTTGGAGGCAACAATATGCGGATGAACTTTTTTGCAAAGTTAGTGGTCCTGGTGTTGGTTCTTACGTTGACGGCAACAGGTATCACGGGACTTATTCTGTTAAATGGCATGGAAACAAGTCTGAAGGAGAACGTAAACCGTGAGATACAAGCCCAGGTTAGTGGCTTAAACGGGCAAATTAGCTCAATGTTACAGGAGCAAATCAAGATTGGCCAGATTATCGCCAATCATGCTCATGTCACTGGCGGCAATGCTGCAGGCGCAACAGAGCTGGTCAATGCCATTGAGCGGGTTGATTCTGCCTCTTATGAGGCTGTTAATATCGTTGACCGGGCAGGCCGGGTAACCAATTTTGCCCCGGCAGCCGGCGCCGGACGCATGATAGGTACCTCGATAGCTGACAGGCAGTACTTTAAGGATGCTATGCAGACCGGCCAAACAATCATCAGTGACGTACTTACTTCCAAAGACACAGGCAGTCCAATTATCCTTATTGCTACCCCGATTAAAGACAGTGCGGGGGCTTTTGCCGGGATCGTCTGCCAAGTCATTAAACTGGATGCGTTGGAAAAAATGCGCTCTCAGGTTAAGATCGGTGAAACAGGGTATGCGAGCATTAACACCAATGTAAATGGAAAATCCATTATCATTGCTCATCCGGATAATACACTTGTTACAGAAAAGAAAGATGTGTTCGAAACACCGATTGTTCAGGCAGCCCTGCGAGGGCAGAACCAGTTGAATTTTAAGAACCTGGCGGGTGCTGACGTAATTGGTGCCACAGGGATTGTTCCTTTAACCAATTGGATAATTATCGCCATGGTGCCGGAAAAAGAGGTGTATGCCGAAGTAAGTGTGAATCGCTACAAGATGCTGGCAGTCATGGGTGTGACGATACTTATCGTAATCGTCATTGCCTGGTATTTTGCCCGCAGGATAGCCAGCCGTTTAACCCATATGGTGCAGCGGGTGGCGCAGGTAGCTGACGGAGACCTGAGGGCTTCGCATACCGCCAGTTTATCCAATGACGAGATTGGCCAACTGGGAAAAGCGCTTGAATCCATGACCCAAAGCCTGCGTGGCGTTATCGGGCAGGTAACCCACTCTGCCGAACAGGTGGCAGCCTCGTCGGAGCAATTAACGACAGGTGCCGAGCAGTCGGCGCAAGGAGCCGGCCAAGTAGCCAACTCCATTACGCAGGTAGCAGCCGGCACTGAGCGGCAAACTGGTGCAATTCGCAAAACCGTCGCTGTTGTTGAACGGATTTCCTCAGAGATCAAGCAGGCGGCCGCTAATGTAAATGTTGTGGAGACAACCTCCGACAAGGCCGCAGGTGCCGCTAAGGATGGGGGCAAAGCGGTTGAGGCAGCGGTTAACCAGATGATTAATATCGAGACTAAAGTAGTCCATTCGGCACAGGTTATCGCCAAATTAGGCGAGCGCTCCAAAGAAATAGGCCAAATCGTCGATACGATATCCGGGATTGCAGGCCAAACCAATCTGCTTTCACTTAATGCGGCTATTGAAGCGGCCCGGGCTGGCGAACAGGGACGTGGCTTCTCCGTAGTAGCCGAGGAGGTTCGCAAGCTGGCTGAACAGTCGCAGGAAGCCGCCAAACAAATCGCCGCCCTGATTACAGAGATCCAGGTCGAGACTGAAAGTGCGGTCCTCGCAATGAACGAAGGTACCCGCGAAGTCAAAATCGGATCAGATGTCGTTAATTCAGCCGGACAGGCTTTTGCAGAAATAGTTTCGTTGGTCGACCAGGTATCTGAGCAGATAAAAAGCATCGCGGCAGCTGTTCAGGGAATAGCGAGTGACAGTCAGGAGATTGTCTCGTCCGTACAGGAGATTGATGTAATAAGCAAAGAAACCGCCGGTCAGACGCAAACGGTTTCGGCGGTCACCGAGGAGCAGTCGGCTTCTATGGAAGAAATTGCAGCCTCCAGCGAGGCCTTAGCAAAATTGGCCCAGGATCTACAAACTGTCATACAGCGCTTCAAAGTCTAGCCAGTGATGGCTTAATTCCGGACTACAGTGTAGCTCAATCAAATAAAGAGGTTAGATCAATGGACAAAAGAGTCCTGTTGATCTAACCTCTTTTTGCTAATAGTGGCAGAGAATCGGACAATAATCCAACATAACACTTTTACACTAATCAGCGTCCTTTAATCTTCCGGTACGGGATTTTTGTATTGACCAAACGGATTTGGGTATGACCAATCTTTTGACCATTCCAGCCTCTTCTGGCTTATAATTAACTAAAAATACAGCAGAGGAGCTTAATTCTAATGAAACCTGGTCTAAGTAATGACAACAACACCCTACTTGGCAAATTCGGTTATCAACAGGAATTGAACAGAACACTAGGACTCAAAGATCTTACGATTTATGGGATTATTTTCATGGCCCCGTTAGCACCGATGCAGGTGTATGGCATGGTGGCTCAAGAAAGCAGCGGAATGTCCTGTTTAGTTTACCTTGTTGGTGTTATTGCGATGTTATTTACTGCATATAGCTATAGCCATATGTCGAAAGAGTTTCCCATCTCAGGCTCTGTTTATTCGTACATCCAGAGGGCCCTGAATCCCCATCTCGGCTTTGTCGCCGGCTGGATTATATTAGCTGACTACATCCTGGCGCCGGCTTTACTGTACTTGATGACCGGCATCTGGATGACCGGAATATTTCCGGGTATTCCCTCAGTCGTCTGGGGATTTGTATTTATTGTAATTAATACGTTGATTAATATCAGGGGAATAACCTTAACGGCAAAAACAAATTTAGTCATGCTCTATCTGCAATTAGCCACATTACTGGTACTGTTAATTATCGGAATCAAATATGTCTTTATTGAAGGCAACGGCGCAGGCGGCTTTACACTAGCCCCCTTTTTCCAGGCTGACAACTTTAGCCCGGATCTTTTGGCCAAAGCCGCCTCTATTGCGGTTTTGGGGTTTCTCGGTTTTGATGGCATCAGCACCTTATCAGAGGAAGCCAAAAATCCAACCAAAACAATTGGCAAAGCAACCATTTTATCAATTATTATTATCGGGGTTTTGTTTATGTTTCAAGCCTACATGGCCCATCTAATTCACCCTGAATATCAAACCTTAAACCCGGAGATGGGATTTTTTGACCTGGCACAAGAAGCTGGCGGCAGCACTTTTTATACTCTGCTCATTATCATTAATGTTGTAGCAATCGGGATAGCCGTCAACTTAAACCTCCAGGCTGCTACCTCCCGGATTTTATATTCCATGAGCCGGGACAACCTGCTGCCTTTCTCCAGCCTGTTCAAAGAGATTCATCCCCGGTTCCAAACCCCGGTACGAGCCACCTTTTTATCTGCCGGTATTAGCACAATCGCTGTTTTAACCCTGTCTATGGAAACAGTGTTGCGCTTTGTTAATTTTGGTGCAGTCACTTCCTTTATGCTGTTAAACCTTAGCGTATTCTTGTACTTTTATGTAATAAAGAAAAAGCGCAGCGGCCAGGCGCTGCTCTCTTATCTAATCATGCCGCTAATCGGATTTTTGATTGTAGGTTATGTCTGGACCGGCTTTGATGAGACTACCTTTACAGCGGGAGCCGCTTGGGTGGTCATTGGCATTATTATCGGTGCAGTAAAATCAAAAGGGTATAAAGAGGTTCCACCATCATTAAAAGCCCTTGGTTAAATAATTAGTAAAGGGGGTAATAAGATTATGCGATTGGAAGGAAAAACAGCAATTGTCACTGGCGCAGCCCAAGGTATTGGCGCCAGTACTGCCAAGAAATTTGCCGGTGAAGGGGCTAAGGTGATTGTCGCCGATATCATGGATTCCGGAGTGGATACCGTAACCGAGATTCGCAGCCTTGGCGGTGATGCCCATTTCTTCCGGTTAGATGTTTCCCAGTCAGAGCAAGTCCAGGGCTTGATCAATTATACAATCGCAAAATATGGTTCCTTGCACATACTTTGCAATAATGCCGCCGTAAATCTGCCCGGAACTGTGGAAGGCCTGACAGAAGAGATGTGGGACCGGACTATGAATGTCAATCTGAAATCAATGTACCTGACCTGTAAATACGGCATACCTGAGATGAGAAAAGCAGGCGGTGGTTCGATTGTTAATGTCGGTTCTGCCAATAGTTTTGTGGCTGAAAGATTCTTTTCAGCCTATGTAGCCTCCAAAGGCGGCATTCTCATGCTTACTAAAGCAATTGCGCTAGATTACGCCAAAGAGAATATTCGCGCCAACTGCATCTGTCCCGGCTGGCTTAGCACCGGGTTTAATGATGCCCATGCCGCTCTCTTGGGTGGACTTGATCATGTGCTCAGTGGTTTAGCTGATTTTCAACCAATTGGCCGCGCTATTGAGCCGGAAGAAATTGCCAATATCGCCTTGTTCTTAGCCTCTAATGAGTCTTCAGCCATGACCGGCAGTGCCGTAGTTGCCGACGGTGGATTCTCAGCCCAATAGCAGCCCAATAGCAGCCCAATAGACAAAGCGCTGTCGCCCCGCCGGGTTACATCACTTTGTCTATTTTTTTATGATATCATGCCAATAACACAGAATCTCCTGAGCTATATCCTCAGCAATCAGTGCAGTCCGCACTTCATTGGCAAAATGAATTACATTGCCCTCAATGGCGTGAACCTGCTTCATATTGACCAGGAAAGACCGGTGAGTCAAATAAAAATAGTGGTCTTCCAGGTATTTGCAGTATACCCGTAAAGGAATTTTGGTTTCTAACTCAGCCGTTCTGGTGTGAACGTAAATCGTGCGGTTCAGGGATTCAATAAACAGGACCTCCGCCGGGACTAATTGTTCAATATCCTGGCTAAATACAGGTATATACAGACCGCCATGCCTGATAAAGTTCTGATAATCAATATGCTTACTTAATTTCTCGATTGCTTGTCTAAAACGAAAGGGCGTAAAGGGTTTTTCAACAATATCGATAATCCCAAGATCATAGGTATAGCTGGCTTCCGGAATCATGCCTGTGACTAAAACAGCCGGAAGTTCCTTGCCACGCAGCCGCAGCGCAGCATAACTTTCCAGGCCGCCGCGTCCTTTTCCCAGGTTGAGATCAAGCAGTAAAGCATTAATCGCAGGGGTTGATGTAACCTTGCGAATTAAGTCATCCCCGTTTTTCACCATATCAACAACATGGACAAACTCACAGGCCCTTAAATTCATTAACAGCAAATCTTGTTGAAAAGGCTCGTCTTCAGCAATTAGTAAATTAATTTGAGGCTGCCGCATATTACCCTCCTGTTGTTATCGGTATGATGATCGAGATTTTGTTGATCTGATCTTGAGAAGTAAACGAAATTTCACCCTGAACCTGTTTGATAATCTCTTTGACAATATATAGCCCCAAGCCCCCGGTTTTGTCACCGCCAGGCGGCTTGGTCGTATAACCATAATTAAATAGCAATGCCCGCTCCTGTTCGGAAACAGTAAAGCCCGAGTTTTCCACCTCAAAATAATAGCTTGTTTGATAATTCTTGCCAGTAATTTTGATATATCTTTCTGCTGCCGGAAATTTCATCGTTGCTTCGATGGCATTGTCCAGCAAATTTGAAAAGATCTTAATTAAATCCGTAGATTTTACCCGGTCAAAGGGATCCTGCGCAAGCTCAAACTGCATCTCTATTTGTTTATTCTGGGCAGCCACAAACTTTGACTGAAATAAGACCAGCAGGGCCGGATTATTTACTTTTAAAGTCAGATCAACCAGTTTGACCTCATTAAACAAAGACTGCATATATTCCAGAGCTTTGTCATAATACCTAAACTCAATTAATCCATATAAGACCTGAATATGATTAACAAAATCGTGTCGCAGGGATTTGACCGAAGTCAGGAAAGAAAGAAATTCTTCCTGGTAGGTTTGTTCAGTATCTCCTACCGCTTTTTTTGTTTCCAGTTGATACCATTTCTGAATGATAAAAAAGGTAATCAATACAATAAAAGTAAAAATAACATTGAAAAGAAAAGTAGAGTAGCTGTTGGTAACAACTTCTCTACTAATTTGCGTTACCAGTTCAGCACTCATATCAATCCCTAAGTACCCGATAATTTGTCCACCCTGATCCTTGATCGGAGCCCCCACCGACAAATACTCCCCCATCTCAGGGTCATGCAGAATATCTGTATAATAGGGCTCACCCTGCAGGGCACGTTTAATCTGGCTCTCAGGCAAGGTACATAAACCACCTATGGGAAATTGAAGGGGTGAATTAGGGGTCGTGCCATAAACGATTACCTTACTTACCTCGGGATTATCCACTAACAGGGTGTAGACATACATGGCACTTGTCTTCTTTTTAGCCTCATACAGGTATGAGCTGATTTGCCAATAGTCTTCGTTCACCTTTTTATCGATTAGAATGCGTTTATAGGTTTCTCTATCCAGATCGGCTGCAATCGATTTCGCCATTTCGATCCCTTGATTGGCAATAGCCACTTTTACCGAATTATTTGTCGAGTTATATGTAACAAGCAGATTCATTAAGGTTAATAGCAGTAAAATTAAAGCAGCTACAAGGATAATTGTCTTTAGCTTTTTATTCTTCAGATAAGGAAGAGTTACTAGTGTCTTCATAGTTTTCCCCCCAGGATTCCTAACACTTATTATACCTGCAAAACAGCATTAATTGTTTATAAGACTCTAATTTTGCAGAAAAAAAGCCCCCCAAAGAATAAATTATTCTTTAGAGAGCTTCGTTACTCTGTCAAACAAAGTGATGTTTCTGCTATTGATTTAGTCTTTC
>JAQSXM010000311.1 GCA_029256645.1 Sporomusa sp.
AAGGCGGGGGTTATGGATTGCCCCCGGGCAGGTGGCTGGGATTTGAAGCGTCATGTAAAAACCCATCGTGATAAAGATGGTATTAAACGCTATATCCCTGGCTATACACCGCTGGGGGTCGATGCTGCCCGTGTGGCGATAACCAGTGAGCCGGTCGTGGTGCCGGAAGAGAAAAAACCAACCCGCAAGCAGAAGATGGTATTAGCTACTGTGGGGGCTGATGCCCATGTGATGGGCATTAACCTGATTCGCGAGGAGTTTGAAAAAGCCGGCTATGAAGTCATTTACATGCGGGGTATGAACCTGCCGGAAACGGTGGCTGAGGTGGCGGCTGAGGCCAAGGCGGAAATTATCGGTATTGCCAATCTGCTCGGACTGGGGCGGGATCTGTTTCCCCGGGTTGAGGGCCGCTTACAACAACTGGGACTCCGGGACAAAGTACTCCTGATCGCCGGGGGGCGGATTAGCGAAAAAGAAGAAGAACATACCTTTTATGAAGAAAAGATTGCCAATGAAGGTACCAGCTTCTTAGGGGTTGATGGATTTTTCGGTCCTGGTACCGATCCGGCCCAGTGTGTCAAATGGATCGAAGCAGCGTTAGAGAGGAGAGGTTTGTAATGGGTGAGATGCAGAGAATTCCTTGTGTAATTATGCGGGGCGGCACAAGTAAGGCCATGTTTTTGAAAGCCAATCATCTGCCACAGGATGCAGCTGTGCGGGACCAGGTGATTCTGGAGATATTCGGTAGTCCGGATGTACGGCAAATCGACGGCCTGGGGGGAGCTGACCCGCTGACAAGCAAACTGGCGATTATTGCTACCTCTACGCATCCGGATGCTGACATTGACTACACCTTTGGTCAGGTCAGCCTGACCGCGCCTTATATCGATTATACCGGTAATTGCGGCAATATTTCCTCGGCGGTGGGGCCGTTTGCCATCGATGAAGGATTTGTTGCAGCCCAGGCCCCCACGACAACGGTACGGATTCATAATACAAATACAGGCAGGATTCTGGTTGCTGAAGTGCCTACCGTAAATGGACGGGCCAAGGTGACCGGAGACTGCAAGATTGATGGTGTGCCTGGTACCGGCGCCAGGATTATGATGGATTTTTCCGGCACTGCCGGCTCGGCGACAGACAAGCTGCTGCCAACAGGCAACCCTGTTGACACGATTTCAACAAGTAACGGGTCTTTGGATATTTCTATTGTTGATGTTTCCAATCCCTGCGTGTTTGTCAGAGCCAAAGACATTGGCATGACAGGACAGGAAACGCCGCAGCAAGTGAATGGCAATGCGGCTCTGCTGGCATTATTGGAAGAAATCCGGGCTAAGGCTACGGTGATGATCGGCATGGCTCCGGATATTCAGACAGCCACGCAAAAAAGCCCGGCTTTCCCCATGATTGCTTTTGTGGCTCCGGCTGCCGATTATGTTGATTTTACGACAGGTCAGACAATCAGCAGCAAGCAGGTTGATTTCTTGTCCAGAATGATGTTTATGCAGGTTTTGCATAAGACCTATCCGGGTACAGGTACGGCTTGCACCGGTGCGGCGGCAAAAATTCCGGGCACAATCGTTCATGAAGCCATTCCTCATATTGATACTATTGAGGTTATTCGTATTGGCCATCCAGCCGGCATTATTGATATTGAAGCCGCTGTGGACAAGGGTGAACTGGTGCGGGCTGCATTTTCCCGCACAGCCCGCCGGATCATGGAAGGTTATGTCTTTGTAAGGAACGCCTAGGCTGGATGGGGGGTAATCGAATGCATGCAGATCTGCTGGTGTTTGATGTGGGCAGCACCTACACGAAGTTAACAGCCTTCCGGCTGAAACAGGATGAACTGGAGTTTGCGGCCCGCTCCCAGGCGCCAACAACCATTGCTGATATTGAAACAGGCCTTGCCAATGCCAGACAGGCATTAGCGGCAAGTGGTGTCCGGGTGTCAGACGAAGCTAAAGTCTTTTCCACCAGCAGTGCTGCCGGCGGCCTGCGGATGGTGGCCCTTGGCTATATGCCCCGGGTAACCGCCAAAGCCGCTAAAGAAGTGGCGATGAGCGCCGGTGCCCGGGTTTTGGAAATCATCAGCCATGAGGACTTGCCGGAATACCGTTTGGAAGTACTGCGGGAGATTAAACCGGATATTGTTTTACTGGCCGGCGGCACCGACGGCGGTGATCAGCAATCACTCATTGAGAATGCTCATATTATTGTTCAGGCCGGCATCAAAGCCGTGATAATTATTGCCGGCAATAAAGAGGCCCAAAACCAGGTGGCTGAGATTTTTACCAGCCGTAACATTCCACATATCCGTGTTCCCAATGTAATGCCAACAATTCATGAATTAAAGGTTAAGCCGGCCAGAGAGGCTATTCATGAGCAGTTTATCAAACAGATTACCCAGGCTAAAGGGTTAAATAAACTACTGAATATTGTCTCCAATAAGAAAGTGATGCCTACGCCTGGCGCAGTGCTTTTGGGCGCGGAACTGCTGGCCAAAGGAACATTCCAGGAAGAAGGTGTCGGTGATGTCATCGTCATTGATATTGGGGGAGCCACTACCGACATCCATTCGGTCCTGCCTGATCTGGAGAAGCTGACCATTGAAGAAAAGGGCCTGGTTGTAACTAATGAAAAGCAACCCTCTTATCGTACCGTTGAAGGAAATCTGGGTTTGCGTGTCAGTGCAACAGGCATTGTTGAAACA
Source organism: Sporomusa sp. (assembly GCA_029256645.1). Next base: position 2,714 of record JAQSXM010000311.1, read on the forward strand.
ATCGGCCCACTGGGCGTATTGGCCAAAATTGGCTACAACAGTGAAGAGATTGCAGACCAATTGTCAGCCTATACCGAATATCTGGAACAGAACCCTGGCCATATCAGCCAGTCGCCGCAGGAAAAACAGTTTGATCTGGCACTGGCGATTAGCGCCATTGAAGTAGCTTTAAAGCGGCATGCCGGGTATATTGCCCAGGATTTTAATCCAGTTATGGGCATTATGCCTGGAACCCCGGTTGGCAGGGATCTGCGCCGGGTGAAATATGTGATCGCGGTGGGGGGGATTTTCACCCATGGTGCCCTGGCCGATAAACAGTTTATCTTAGCCGAGGCTTTTAAGAATCCAGGGATCTCATTACTACCACTTAAACCGCAGTTTATTATTGATGAGCAATATCTATTGTACGCACTGGGAACTTTAGGATCCCAGTATGCTGACCGGTGTGGCCGGTTTGCCAAAAGGTATTTTAAGATGAACCTGAAGGGGAATGAACATGAGACAAACTAGTGTTTTACGGCAACTATTAGCAAGTGAAGGCATTATTGTGGCCCCTGGCGCGCATGATGCGCTGACGGCTAAAATTATTGAGAAAACCGGTTTTCCAGCAGTATATATGACCGGTTACGGGCAGGCGGCCAGTCATTTAGGCAAGCCGGACGTAGGGCTGCTGACCATGACTGAGATGGTGGCCCGGGCGGCGAATATCGTGGAAGCTGTCAATATACCAGTCATTGCCGATGCTGATACCGGCTTTGGCAATGCCATCAATGTAATGCGTACGGTGCGGGAATATGAAAAAGCCGGTGTGGCAGCCATCCAGCTGGAAGACCAGGTTGCACCCAAAAAGTGTGGTCATATGATTGGCCGGCAGGTTGTGCCGCAGGCGGAAATGGTTGGGAAAATCAAGGCGGCCGCAGATGCCCGCCGGGATAAAGACCTTGTCATTATTGCCCGCACCGATGCCCGGACTGTACATGGTATTGAAGAAGCAATGGCCCGGGCTAAAGCCTATGAAGAAGCCGGCGCTGACATCCTGTTTATTGAATCGCCGGAGAGCCTTGAAGAAATGAAGAGAATTACGTCTGCCTTTACAGTGCCGGTATTGGCTAATATGGTTGAAGGTGGCCGGACGCCGCTGGTGCCGGTCCCGGAACTGGCTGCTATCGGGTATAATATTGTCATTTACCCAACCGCGTCGACCTATACAATGACGCTGGCCATCACCCAGCTAATGGAAAACCTGAAACGAACCGGAACGACGGCAGGGATGCTGGATCAAATGGTGACTTTTACTGAATTTAACGAACTGATTGGTTTACCGCAAATCAGAGAAACAGAAAATACCTATGTAAAATAGAATTTTTCCTGTTACGTAAAACGCCAGAGTGCCTTTGTTGCCTTGCGGCGTTTTCCGCGTGTTATGATGGCAGTGCCTAACCTGCTGTGATAGAATAAATAGTAAATAGAGGGGCGATGAGTATGTCGGAAAATGATAAGCACATTTTAGACAAGCTGGTGTTTGCTTTACCGGTAATTCAGCAGGCTCTGCAAAATGATGCAGGGGTAACACTTACTGACCGTGAAAAATTTATCCTGTATAAGCCAGGTAAGAAGCTTGATCTTAAGGTGCCGCAGGATCAACCTATTAAAACGGGAAGTGGTGTATATCGCGCCATCCATGAGAAAAGGCGGGTTGCCATGAGGTTTGATAAGACGCTGTATGGATTACCGTATACCTCGGTGGCAGTACCTGTTTATAATGAAGCCAATGAAGTAATTGGTGCAATTGCTATAACACAACCGGTTGAGCTGCAGGAGTCTATGAAACAAATGGCTGGCGATTTATTGGATAATATTAATATCCTGGCAGCCACTACTGAAGAAATTTCGGCGCAGACCCAAGAGATTGCGGCCACTGGCCGGACCCTGGCCCAGGTAGCCAGTGATTCACAGGTTCGGGTTCAAGAGACC
>JAQSXM010000312.1 GCA_029256645.1 Sporomusa sp.
CGCCCGCAAATACCTGAAATTTTAGTAGGGTTAAGCGACAAGTGCTGGTCTTTGGCCATCCTGATCGACACTGGTTCAAAGTCTCCCAGAAAGGTGGCACAACACAGCGACCGGCCGCAGCAGCCAATTCCATTCATTAGTTTGGCCTCATCCCGTACGCCAATCTGCCTGAGTTCAATACGAGTCCGGAATACACTGGCCAAATCTTTTACCAGCTCGCGAAAATCTATGCGCCCTTCAGCAGTAAAGTAAAAAATTATCTTATTTACATCAAAAGTATATTCAACATCAACCAGGTTCATCGGCAAGGCATGAACCTGAATTTTTTGCTCACAGATTTTAAAGGCTTCTTTCTCTTTCTTGCGATTGTCATTGACCTTTTCCTCATCCTCAGGTGTCGCTTTACGCAAAACCGGTTTTAGGGGGGCTACGATCTGGCTATCTTCCACTTGCCGCGGTCCAACAACAACATCGCCAAACTCTAAGCCTCTTGCTGTTTCTACAATGACATGCTCACCAGCATTGATTTCCATACCACCTGGGTCAAAATAATATATTTTACCCGCTTTTTTAAAGCGGATACCTACTACTGTCAGCATACTTAATCTCCTTTTCCGCCAAATCCTTTAGATTTATTAGTAATGCTTCAACTGCCAACCGGGTATTGGCATTACCACTAATAGCACGAATTGTATTCTTTACAGCACTGATAGCCAGCATACTTTGTCCTTCAGACCAATTGGCCGCCCAGCCGTTAAGTCGGGGAATACAGTCACTATTGTATAACAGATGCTCACTGTACCTGCCGGCTATGAGTATAACATCACGAAGTAAATATACCAAAAATTCCAAAATACCTACCACTTCTTTGGTTTCAAGGCCATCAAGCCTGAGTGCCCTGTCCCAGACGGGTTCCATACCGCTATCTAGCAGACTATCCAGCAGTTCTGCCGCTGTATTCCGAGCCAGCAAACCATCAGGCGCCAGTAAACCCAGTGCCGCCCCCATGCGGCCTCCGCTTAGCCGTGCAGCAACATTGGCAGCTTCGGGTGCATATCCTCTTGCAATAAGCGCCTGGACAAGTGTGTTTGCCGCCAACGGCTGAAACTGAATTTTTTGACAACGTGACAAGATTGTGGGGAGTAATGGCTGCGCCATCCCTGCCACCAGAATAAAGACAAAGCCGGGCGGTGGTTCTTCTAACAATTTGAGCAAACTATTAGCGGCCTGAACCGTCATCAACTCAGCATCTTCAATAATGCACACCCGCCGCGAACCCACAGCTGGCGCTAAAGCAGCAAAATGCTGCAAGGCGCGGATTTGATCAATCTTAATTGCCCTGCCGTCAGGCCGCACCAGTGTAAAATCAGGGTGTGCAGTCCGGTTGTACATTATACAGGCCTGACAAAACCCACAGGGTCTGTTACTGTCACCACCGCATAAAATTCCGGCAGCTAAGAGTTTACCGGCCAAACTTTTACCAATACCCGCCGGACCGGTAAATAATAACGCATGCGGCATTCTATCAGCAAGCAGCATCCCCCTGAGTATTCTTACAGAAGCCTCATGGCCAATTATTTCGTTCCAATTTATCATCATTAAGTGTATAGGTCGACCAACATGCCGCGTATCGCGTCATGTTTAGACATGATTGATAATTGGCGCTGCTGACCTACGCGCACATCTTCAGCCATTTCACCTAGCTTTTCATCGACTTGCCGAATGGTTGTGAACATCTTTTGACGGCCATGACGGTCCCAGCCAGCACGTGATTCCAGCGTATACATGCGGGATACAGCCTCGCCGATAAATTTCCGAACAAGCTCCTTATACGATTTAAGCTCTCCGTATGTCGGCATATTCGACAAGCGGCGACCACTTTCATCAATTTCAGAAAGCAATGCCTTTAGCCGTTCCGATGATTGCTTTTCCTGAGTTTTCAACAGGTCAGCAGCAAAGTAATCACCCGTCTTTTCGGCTTTTCCGGCCTGTTCACGCTCAGCTACTACCGGTTGATTTCCCATATCCAATTTATTTATTCTCATACTCATTAACGCTAATCCTCCTGCCTGGAAAATACAGGGCAGATAACATACTTCTTATCCTTTAAATTATAAATGGTTTTACTAAAATAATCAAATATTTGGCAGAAAAACGGTAATTTAAAAGCAGGGCTGTTATCATGCCCTGCTAATAAGTGCGCCGACCTGCCGGTATATTTCCTTATGTATTTTTTCAATTGATTTGACGGTGCCCTCCTGGACGCAATCAATCTTGTGCCAGGCAAACCGTTCTGCAATATCACAGGCATTTTTATAGCAATGGGCCAAATAATTACTATCCTGCTCGTGAATATCCTTACTGCCACCGGCCTTGTTTTCCCGCCCACGCATAAGCTGCTGGCTAACCTCCGGTGGCATCGACAAAAAAAACACCGCATCAGGAACAGGCAATCCACATTTCGCAAACTCAAAATCCCACACCCAGTCAAGATAGTCTTTTCTTTCATTCTCATCGGTAATTTTAACAGCCTGATGAATCATATTAGAGGTGGTATAACGGTCAGCGATAACAACACCGCCGCTTAGATAGAACTTCTCCCATTCTTTTTTATAAGAAGCAATACGATCAACCGCATAAAACGCCGAAGCAGCATAAGCGTTAAGATCTTCCGGACGGTTACCGAACTCACCATTCAAATACATCTTAACCAAAGCTGATGATTGACTCTGGTAGTTAGGATAGTCAACCTTGCGTACAACAATGCCTTCGGCGCTGAGGTAATCCACCAGTTTCCCGGCCTGCGTTGCCTTTCCACTACCATCGGTACCTTCAATTACAATTAACTTTCCTCGCATAATACCTCCGTCAGTCAACTACCTTGATTGTTTTAAGCAAATAATCCTCCGGCCCGGAGATATGCAGTCCGGCATTCTGCAAAACATGGCAGTAGTCAATGATCTCCTGAGTAATCCGTTCCCCCGGACAAAGCATCGGAATACCCGGTGGATAAAAAGTAACAATTTCAGCACATATCATTCCGTCCGCATCTTTGAATGGCACCATGCAAGTATTGCCAAACAATGCCTCTCTTGGCGAAATTACCTGCTCCGGTGGTTGAGGATACTTGCCAGACAGATAGATCTCGTGAATATCGGAAAAATCACGTGTCCCATGGTGAGTAGCCGCCATATCCCTTAATGCCGCTACAAGTGCCGCGACCTCTTGTTCAGAGTCTCCTAAGGTGATGAGGAACAAGATATTGTACACATCAGATAGTTCTACCTGAATTTTATATTTGTGACGTAAAATACGCTCAGCCTCTGCCCCCTTTAAGCCTAACCCTTTGACAGTCACAGTTACCTTGGTTGGGTCAATGCTGAAAACACCGGGATCACCCAGCTTTTCTTCGCCAAAGCAGTACAGTCCAGGAATTTTATTGATTTCCGCTCTGGCCTGATTAGCCAGCTTAACAGCCCGTTCAATCAGGATATGCCCCTCTGTCGCCATCTGCATTCTCGCCACATCCAGCGAAGCCAAAAGAATGTAGTTGGGACTGGTAGACTGCACCAGTTGCAACATAGCTTTCAGACGAGGCACCCGGATACGCCCTTCCCGGCAGTGCACCAGAGAACATTGGGTCAGCGCACCAATAATCTTATGAGTGCTTTGAGCAACAATATCAGCTCCCGCATCCAACGCCTGGATGGGCAGTCGGTCTGAGAATTTAAGATGCGGTCCGTGGGCCTCATCAACAACAACTGGAATGTCATGAGCATGGACAATATCGACAATTTTTTTCAGATCAGTTGCCACACCGTAATAGGTTGGATTAATCACCAGTACGCCTTTGGCATCAGGGTGCAGCTCCAAGGTCCGGGCGACAGTCTCCGGTGTAACCCCCATGGCAAGCCCCAGCTCATTATCGACCTCAGGCTGCATGAACACAGGGATTGCCCCACTCAAAATAATGCCCCCGATAATAGACCGGTGAGCATTGCGCGGCACAATAATCTTATCGCCAGGGCCAGCAATGGTAAGTATCATCGCATAGATCCCGCCGGTTGTACCATTAACCACAAAGTAGCTATGGTCAGCCCCATACAGGTCAGCAGCCAGGTCCTGCGCCGCTTTTACCGGCCCATGAGGTTCGTGCAAATCGTCAAGTTCCTCCATTAGCGCCAAGTCAAGCGCCAGCGTCTGTTGTGGTACCAAATCAGCTAACACCTGATGCATGCCTTTACCCATTTTGTGCCCGGGGGTATGAAATGGTATTACTTTATCCTTAACATATGCATTCATCGCTGCCAGCAAGGGTACTTTTTTCTGATCAAGCACGCCGCCACCACCTTTAAGTTCATTGCTATATTATACCCGTGCAAGTTGTAAATATTTTAACACACAGCGGTTTTTGGTACAAGCTTCCAAGAAACAAAAGGCTGTGAAGTTCATTAAATAGACTTTTCTATTTTACTAAGGTACTGTAATAAATTATAATAAAAACAACAAGCCACACTTATCACAACCAAAATAAATTTTGCATCAGGAGGATTAGCCGTATGGAGCAGTTTGAAAAGGTATCTATCATCAAAAAAGCTAATGTATATTTTGAAGGGAAAGTGACCAGCCGCACAGTAATTTTTGCCGACAACAGCAAAAAGACACTGGGAATA
>JAQSXM010000313.1 GCA_029256645.1 Sporomusa sp.
AATTAACACTAAGTAACAAATAATCAGGTACACTGATAGCAATAAAAATGGGAGGGATTGGGATTGAGTAATCTAATAGACGAAATAAACACTAATTTCAACCGACGTGATTTTATCAAAATGTCGGCAGGTGCTTTGGCTGCATTAGCCGCCACAACTCTACCATTTCCAGTATCAGCTAAAGCGCTGGAAATTAAAGCTGCGCAAATTACGCTGCAGGATTGTCTAGCTATAGACCCTGTAAGTATGGCCCAGAAATCAATCTACGTAAAGTCAGCTTATGAGTATCTGATAAAAACCGCAAATGAAATTCAAGACTCCAGCCTCCGCCGCTCGACAATTGAAATTTTACATAACCCTGCACCACGTCTCATGGAGCTCTATCCAACCCAGTTCGAGAAAGAACAAGTAAAAATACGTTTGGTTTCCGCCGGTTACCTTAAACCTTCCGCGGCAATTGATGAATTTCTGCCTCCATATAAAGATACCAGCCAAGCGGTAATCCCTTTTTATGCCGCTCCAGGCAGTGGTTACGCCAGCCATCATTCATATCCCGGCGGGCTTGCCACCCATGTCGCTGTAAATGTAAAAGCAGCGTTAGGTTTTTTTAATGCCTATAAAGAGGTTTCAGGGTTGCCGATGAACCGGGATATAGTTATTGCCGCCCAGACACTTCATGACCTCCATAAACCGTGGGTTTTCCAGTGGCAAAAGGATAGTGAATCCAGAACAGAATATCCCCTCGCCGGAGCAGGCTCCCACCATGTTCTCAGTCTTGCTGAATTAATCCACCGCCGGTTCCCGGCACAGGTTATTATTGCCCAAGCCTGCGCCCACAACCACCCCGGCACTGCCGATGATGAACGGGAGGTTGTAAACTGGTTAAAAGCAGCATCCATTCTGGCAAACCAGGATGCAATTGAACTTGGACTCCTGGCTGAGGACGGCAAAACCCTGCCCTTACCACGCCGCACCGAAGGTTTTATCACTCACTTAGGTGATCATGACTGGGTATTATCGGTACCATCGGCTAAGTGGATGATCGGCAAACTTAGCGAAATAGCTCAACAGGAATATCACATGACTGCCACAGACCTGCAAACAAAAAAATTCTATGCTTTTAGAAACTATGTCTTTTCCCAAGCTACCCTAGAACAGTTGTACGCAATCTGGACTATAAAAAATGAAGCAACCCTCATCGATACGGTAAAATCTATAGTAACATTATAGTTGTATAGTGTGGTGAGTATTGATGATATACCAATATTTACAAAAAATTTACCTGATCTTAACACATACGCCATAGTATGCCTTTACAATTGAATTTAATAATCTATCCAAATTTAAGGAGGTTTTGATCTTGCATCACCGTTTATTCCGTTGCTTTAAGGCCAAAACTGCAAAGATGATTGCAGCAGGCACTGTCATCACCTGTTTATTCAGCAGTGTAGGCGTTGGGCTCGCTGCTCCCACTCAGTCAGCAATCACAGTATTACCTATTGATCGGGCCAAATTTGCGTCTGGTCAAACATTTGATTTCCTCATAGAAGTCAAAGATGCTGATTCCGAGAAGATCCAGGTTACTGTAAACGGCGTCGCTGCTGATAAATATTTTGGCAAAACTGCCTCAGCCAAAATGGATGGTCCTTTAGCTACATACCGGATCGACCAAGTTGCTTTCAAAAAACCAGGCAAAGTCGAAATCTCTGTTAAAGCAACTGCCGCAAATAGTTTCACCACACGTACTGTCAAGTACGAGGTAGTGAATAATACTGCCCCCAAACGCGCCAAAAATGTTATCTTGTTTGTTGGTGACGGTATGAGTCTGCAGGCTCGCGAAATGGCCCGCATTCTCTCCAAAGGCATCACCGAAGGTAAATATAACGACCTGTTGGCAATGGAAAAAATGGCTAGCACCGCTATTATTACAACTTCAGGCTATGACTCCCTGGTTACTGACTCAGCTAACAGCGCCTCAGCCTACGCTACTGGTCACAAAGCCGTAGTTAACGCTATGGGAACCTATACTAACAGTACTAAAGATCCCTTTGATGATCCTAACGTAGAGAATATTGTGGAACTAGCTAAGCGCAGCCGAGGTATGGCTACTGGTATCGTATCTACAGCTAATATTACCGATGCCACCCCGGCCGCCATGGTAGCCCACACCCGTAAACGTGCTGAACAAAATTTCATTGCCGAAACAATGCTTGACCCCCGCCACCGCCCTGATGTTATTTTAGGCGGCGGTTCACGCCACTTTCTGCCCATGAGTACACCCGGTTCTAAACGGACAGATAATAAGAATATCATTGATGAATTTAAAAAGCTTGGCTATAGTTTTTCAGGCACTAAGAGTGAATTGCTGGCTACTCCGTTAAATACCGATAAACTACTGGGCCTCTACCAGCTTGATAATATGAATGTCTACCTGGACCGGGAAATGCTCAATAACCCCAAAGTACTTGGTGGTTTTAACGACCAACCCACACTAATGAGCATGACACAAAAAGCCATTGACACCTTAAGCAAAAACCCCAATGGGTTCTTCCTCATGGTGGAAGGAGCTTCAATTGATAAACAGCTACATGTACTTGACTGGCAACGGGCTACTTATGACACCATTGAACTGGACAAATCAGTAGAAATTGCTAAAGAATTCGCCAAGAAAAATCAGGATACCCTGATTGTCGTAGTTGCCGATCATGCCCATGGCGCCAGTATTACCGGCACTTACCATGAGCTTGATGGCAAAACCGGGCGTGAAGCCGTACGTATTTACGCTGATGCCGGTTGGCCGACATTTGAAGACAATAACAAAGACGGCTTCCCTGACAGCCCCAGCCCGGATGTGACACTGGCTGTGCAATATGCCAATCACCCTGACTACAAAGAAGATTATAAATTTAAAGCTGAACCCACAGTTCCGGCTATTATGTCCAACGGCAAAGCGATTGCCAATCCGCAAACCAGCGGAGAATTCTACCCTGGCAATATCCCAACCGCTGACCCCTCTGAAGTACATTCTGCTGATGATATCATCCTAAATGCCGACGGTCCTGGAGCTGATTACTTTAATGGCGTGATGGACAACACTGAAGTTTTCTTTGGTATTGTCAGAGCATTGGGCCTTGATGGCAACCGCAACGCGAAATAACCGGCATTCTGGAGGTTACGTATATGACTAAATTAATCAAAATATGTACAAGTATCATGCTGGGTATGATCGTGTCCGGAATACCCCTGTGTTATCCACCCGCAAAACAGACGGTTCCTTATCAGGAACCGTCCCTTTTCTTTCCAACAGCAACTGCTGCACCATTTTGGAGCGCTTGGTTATCAGACACGCCACAACAACTCAATTTTGATGAGTTCTATAGCAGTTCCTCCTCTTTAGGCCTCATTTTCTCCGAAAAACTCCAAAGCTTGCAGGGCAGTCGTATTACAATCACCGGCTTTATGGCCCCCCCATTAAAACCAACATTAACTTTTTTTGTTCTAACTCAGGTACCTATGTCTATCTGCCCTTTTTGCTCTTCAGACGCCGACTGGCCTAACAATATAGCTGTAGTAAAACTACCAGATTCTCAGACCGCTTTGCCTTTCGATCAACCAGTAGCAGTGACGGGAATCTTAGAGCTGGGCAGCCAGCTTGACGAAGAAACAGGCTTTGTCAGTCTGGTGCGCATAAGAGCAGATACCGTTAAAAAGATCGAATAAACAGCATGACGAAAGGAGCAATACTATGCTGGAAGTGCACAAACTGATTAAACAATTTCGCCATCCAAATGGTGAAATGCTCACCACAACCCAAGTAGAACATTTATTGGTCTGCCGCGGAGAACAGCTAATTATAGCCGGCCCCAGCGGTTCCGGGAAAACAACCCTTTTACATATCATTGCCGGGCTTACCGCTCCCACTACCGGCGAAATACTATGGAATGGAGAAAGAATTGATTTAATGTCTGAGGGAAAACGGGATACCTGGAGGGCGTATAACCTCGGCTACATCTTTCAGAACTTCAATTTACTTAATAGCCTTAGTGTTATTGAAAATATAATGGTCGCAGCAGCCTTGGGCGGACAAAAATCAGAAAACCACCGGCGCCAGGCGAGCATGAAACTGTTGATACAGGTCGGCTTGGCGGACAAGTCCGATTATAAGCCCGGCCGCTTAAGTACCGGGGAACAGCAACGTGTAGCGGTAGCCCGGGCTTTAATTAACAAGCCAGCACTCATTTTAGCAGATGAACCGACCGCCAGTCTTGACCGCGACAATGTCAGGCTTGTACTGGAGTTGCTGCAAACACTGTGTGTAGAGAACCATAGTACCCTGCTGCTGGCCACTCATGACAACGAGGTCATGGCCAGCTTCCCCCGCATATATGAAATGTGCCGCCCCGGGAGGGATATTTTATGATTCATTGGTTAATTGCCTGGCGAAACCTTTGTCAAAAACCATTGCACAGTCTATTGTCCATAGCTGTTGTCGGAACAGCTATGGCTATGACTCTCATCATTATGTTGCTGGCTTCAAGCGTACAGCAGGGTCTTATCCAAGCTACAGAACCCTTTGACCTGATTATCGGTGCCAAGGGCAGCCCAAATCAGCTAGTGCTTAATACGGTATTTCTCCAGGATGTGCCGATTGG
>JAQSXM010000314.1 GCA_029256645.1 Sporomusa sp.
GCTGTGGTGCTGCCTGCTTTGGCAGTTCCCCAGATCCAAAGACAGTTGGCCAGACAGAGGGGAAATATGCCGGAGTATAAGAAGCTGGCCCAGCCTTGCCAGGGCACCGACAGCCAGTCGACAGCCACTACTGCCGGCAGGGAAATAAGTGCAAACAGTCCGGTGGAAATCAGCAGAATATAAGCCGTCACCTGATAGGCTGAATAAGTTGCAGCCAGCGGTCTGGAAAAGACCGTATAATAGCCATAACTCAGTGAGGCAGTCAAGAGCAGCAAAGCGCCTAACAGATGATCGCCGGCTAGGCTGACTTCTTTACCTGTTCCAGCTACCATTAATGCTACACCGGCAAGGGAAATGATGATTCCCCGAATCACCCCTGGTTTGGCTCTTTCCAGGTGGTGGAAATGGTTAATGATGGCGATGCTGACAGGGAGACAGCCCAGAATCAACGATGAATTGCCGGCTGTGGTTAACTGGATGCCAAAGGTAAAAAACAGCTGAAAAAAGAAGAACCCCAGACTGGATATGATGAGCGCTTTGCGATCCTCAATCCGGAGTGGTACCCAGCTGCATAAACGCCGTAAGATAAGCCAGCCGATCATTAAAGCAGCAAATAAACGCACAGCATTGTAAGGCATCGGTGGTATATACAAAAGTCCGATTTTCATTACAGGCGGGTTTAACCCCCAGAGAAATGCCACAAGAACCAATGTTAAATGTACGTGCATGTCAACACCTCACTATACATATACCATGAAAACGTTAGGACTCCTGCTTTGGGTAAACTATATATTTCGCAATAGAGAAGTTTGCAGACGCAGGCGGGAGGTGCATTGACAACGCTCCACCGCTGGCGCTTGACTTCCGCTTTTGCCAACACACCTCCCGCCTGCAAAACTTTATGCGTTGTATATAGGAATATTAAGTTTTAGGGACATGTGGCTCTGCTATGACTTGGCTTATGTTCATTTTTCTAGTAAACTGAGTTGTAAAAGACTATACCGAAGGAGTACCATTATATGATAAAAAGTGTATTATTCGATCTTGATGGAACCCTGTTGCCGCTTGATCAGGACGAGTTTTTGCGGGAATATCTGAACCACCTCGGTGCGCGGGTTGCTGATGTTGCTGACCCTAAAAAGTTTATCAGTCAGTTATTAGCCTCTACTGCAGTCATGATTAGAAGCCGGGATAAGTCCAAGACCAATCAGCAGGTGTTCTTTGAGGACTTTTTGCCGAACATTGGCGTAACGCCTGATGTTTTGATGCCTGTACTCGAAGATTTTTATCAAACAGACTTTGTGTTGGTCAAACCAACGACCAAGTCTAATACCAATGCCAGGCGGGCTGTTATAGCAGTAGCTGAGCTAGGGCTTGACGTAGTTGTAGCGACAAATCCGATATTTCCTATTAGCGCCATTCGGCAGCGGATTGACTGGGCCGGGGTAGGGGATGTAGAATTTGCATTTGTTACTTGCTATGAAGATTGTCATTTTTGCAAACCGCATCCCGAATATTATCTGGAAATAGCTGAACGAATCGGGCGTAAGCCGGAAGAATGCCTGATGGTGGGAAATGATGTTATCGAGGATTTAGCGGCAGCTAAGGTTGGTATGAAAACCTACCTTGTTACCGATTGCCTGCTAAATTCGCAAGCGGTGGCAGCAAAGGCCGATTATCAGGGAACACTGGCAGAACTGGCCGCAACAATCACCGGGATTATTAGGGCTGAAAATGGGATAAGGGCTAATGAATGAGCTATTGCGTTATGGCTTGGATATAATTGTTTTTGTGCAGCAAATGCGCAGTCCGGTTGCCGATACCGTATTCCGGGGTGTAACGCTGCTGGGACAGGAAGAGTTTTACCTGCTGGCATTGCCGATTATCCTTTGGTGCGGCGATTTGCGGATTGGAGTACGGTTATCTTTTGCTGTATTATTATCGCATTACGTAAATATATCGATAAAGGATATCCTAGCGCAGCCTCGCCCTTTTGCATTCCGGCCCGAGATTCAGCTTTTTCATGCTGGCGGCTACAGCCTGCCCAGCAACCATGCCCAGACGGGATTGGTGTTCTGGCTTGGTTTAGCAAAGCTGTCCCAAAAGCGTTATTTATGGCCAATGGGCGCCAGCATAGCAGTATGCATTGGTTTTTCCCGCATCTATCTGGGGGTGCACTTTCCTACCGATGTACTGGCAGGCTGGGTCCTGGGGCTAGTATTGCTTATCAGCTGTGCTTTGGCCGAGCCGCTGCTGGTCAATTGGATTATCCGGCTAAGACCATGGCAGCAGGGCCTGCTTGCCCTCATGGGGCCGATATTGTTATTTTGGCTGCACCCTGGCAAAGACAGTGCTTCGATTGTTGCGGCGCTATCCGGGGCCGGTATTGGTCTGATTATCGCGCGGCGCTATGTTGCCGCCAGTGGGGTGGTACCGCAGGGAGAGTGGGCTAAATTGTCTGGCCGGGTTGTAGTGGGGTTAACAGGTTTGCTCATTATTTGGGCAGGTTTAAAGACTGTGTTCCCACACGAAAAACACGCTTATTTTTTACTGTTCCGTTATATCCGCTACTGGCTGGCAGGATTATGGCTTACTTTAGGTGCGCCGTGGCTATTTAACCTGCTTGGTCTTGTGCCGTCAGGTATAGACACAAAAAAATCAGGAAAAAATATGCTTGACAATACAAAAACAATGAGATAAAATAACCGTAAAGTTAAATAGTGTAAATAGCTGTGAACAGGACGAGTACATATGTACACTATAGTACAGCGAGCCGGTGACCGGATTTTCCGGAGGTGTGATGACCGGCCTAGAGAGCATCTGGAATGGACCTGTGAGCTGCCCACCAAACGCATTTGCCAGTAGGCTGGGCCGGACGCCGTCGTTAACAGGCTAGGGTATCGGATGTAATTCCCGTACCTGAACAAGGGAAAGTTTAGGCTTTTCAAAAAGGGTGGTATCGCGACCATTTCGCCCCTGGGGTGAGATGGTCGTTTTTATTTAACCTAAGCTTTCCAAATTAGGGTGGTACCGCGGACCATTTCGCCCCTGAGGTGAGATGGTCTTTATTTTTTTGCCCATTAGAATTTTTAAATTCGATTCTTTGACTAAGGATAAGAAAAATCCAAGGTTTCTGCCGTTGTCCTAAAAGGATTGGCACAAGCCAAGCTTTTCCAATAAAGGAGGCTGAGGTTCATGTTAAAAGACTATCTTGCGCAGGCAGTCGGAGGCCAAAACCTCTCCCGGGAAGAGGCCAGAGCTGCTATGCAGGTAATCATGTCAGGCCAGGCAAGTGAAACGCAAATCGGCGCTTTTTTAACAGCCATGCGCATGAAGGGGGAAACAAGCCTGGAGGTTGCCGGCTTTGCAGAGACAATGCGCAGTCATGCAATCAAGGTAGAGTGCGGTGCAAAGAAGTTAATTGATACCTGCGGTACTGGCGGCGATAAACAGGGAACTTTCAACATCTCAACAGCAGTCGCCTTTGTCCTGGCCGGCGCCGGACTTAGTGTCGCCAAACACGGTAACCGGGGGGTGTCCAGTTCCTGTGGCAGCGCTGATGTGCTCAGCGCACTGGGGGTAAAGCTGGAATTACCGGCTGCAGCCTTAGCTGAGGCCATTGATATTATTGGGGTAGGCTTTATCTTCGCTCCTAATTTTCATCAAGCCATGCGGTATGCGGTCAATCCCCGGAAAGCATTAGGCTTTCGTACCGTGTTTAACCTGCTTGGACCGTTGACCAATCCCGCAGGGGCAAATTGCCAGCTGATTGGGGTATATGCCCCCGATTTAACACTGAAAGTTGCTCAAGCACTGGCAGAGCTGGGCGTAACAAGTGCAATGGTTGTTCACAGCCTGGATGGACTTGATGAAATATCGACAGCAGCGCCAACGCAGGTGGCCGAAGTACGGGGCAGTGAAATTCGTTCTTATATGATTAACCCGGAATTATATGGGTTTAAGCGCTGCACACTTGCTGATTATCTGGGTGGTACGGTTGAGGACAATGCCCGGATTGTTATGCAGCTGCTTGCTGGCGAGCCCGGTTTTAAACGCGACATTGTCCTGATGAACGCAGCGGCCGCCCTGGTCGTGGCCGATGCGGCAACCGATATCAGCGAAGGGATACAACTGGCTGCTGTAAGCATTGACAGCGGGGCAGCATTAGCGAAACTCGACGCGTTAAAGGCGTTTACTCAGAATTACTAGTACCGTGAGTCACTTAAAATTTGAGATTAGATTGCGAGGATTTTTTTGTCCAGCGAGGCGGAGACGCTAACTGATTCATAAAGATCTGCTTTAATGAACCGGTAGGTGATGAATCTCTTATTACTTGCGCGGGCCGCGCATATCGGACATATGCAAGGTGACGACAACGAAGCAGGGCGGGAAAAGATCCGCAAGATAACCAAAGATTTAATCCGGTCAAGGTACTAGGTTAAGGAGGGCTTATCATTATCATAAAGATTTGTGGTATTAGTACAATAGATGCCGCGTTGGCAGCGAGGGATGCTGGTGCAGACCTGATTGGTTTTGTATTTGCCGCCAGCCGGCGGCAGATTGCCGTGGAAAAAGCACGGGACATTGCCTGCCAGGTTTCCGGGATTGGCAAGGTTGGCGTATTTGTTAACGCACCACTTGCCGAGATG
>JAQSXM010000315.1 GCA_029256645.1 Sporomusa sp.
AGCTAGTTCAGCGGTAGCTACCCAAGCCATGCCTCCCTGGAAAATAGGATATTTGATATTTAAAAGCTGGCAGAGTTTGCTATTTAACAATAGTGTCGGCCTCCTTGCACCATTTTATAACGGCAGAAGCCCAAGTTAAACCAGCACCAAAACCAACCAGCACCACAATATCGCCATGCTTTATTTTGCCACTGTGTACAGCTTCATCGAGCGCAATTGGGATAGATGCGGCCGAAGTGTTACCGTATTTATCAACATTAACCATAACCTTGTCTAAAGGTAATTTGAGTCGCTTAGCTGCTGACTGAATAATCCGAATGTTTGCTTGGTGTGGAATGAGGCAGTCAACATCGCCAGGGTTAAGCCCGGCGTCTTCCAGCGCCTTAACAGCCGCCTCGCCCATTACTTTAACAGCAAACTTAAATACCTCATTACCATTCATATGGACAAAGTGCATCTTTTGTGCTATTGTATCAGCCGTTGCCGGATTGCGTGATCCACCAGCAGGAAGTTTCAGTAAATCGCCGCCTGAGCCATCTGCGCCAAGGTGAGCGGCTAAAATTCCACAACCTGGGACTGTTTCCGCCAGCACTACCGCACCAGCCCCATCCCCAAAGAGAACACAGGTATTACGATCACTCCAGTCGAGTATTTTTGAAAGGGTCTCAGCACCGATTACCAGTATTTTCTTATATAAACCAGCCTTGATAAATTGACTGCCGGTTACCATCCCATAAACAAACCCGGAACAGCCTGCCGCCAAATCAAACGCAGCTGCTCTGGTGGCCCTAATATTAGCCTGAACAATACAAGCTACTGAAGGAAAAAGCATATCAGGTGTTGCTGTAGCTACAATGATAAGGTCAATTTCTTCAGCGGTTACACCAGCGTCATCAAGTGCTTTTTGGGCTGCGCGGCTGGCTAAATCAGAGGTTGCCATACTCGGGTCCGCAACTCTTCGCTCACGGATACCCGTCCTCTCAACAATCCATTCGTCAGAGGTTTCTACTATGCTTTCTAGATCTTTATTAGTCATTATCTTTTCCGGAACATATGTACCGATACCAATAATGCCTACTGCTTTATCATTATTCATTGGTTACAACCCCCTCCTTAGCAATGTTTTCACGTATATGGGCAACAACATCCTGCTCAGTAAACTCTTTAGCAACCCTAATAGCGTTTTTAATCGCTTTAGCCCGGGAACTACCATGGCAGATAATAAAACCACCATTTACACCTAATAGTGGTGCTCCACCATATTCGGCATAATCTAGTTTTTTCTTAAGTCCTTGCAAAGCGGGCAATACAAGCATAGAGGCCATTTTCGTCCAGAAACCGCTGTTCTTAATTGAGTCTTTTACCAACTGCAAAATAGCCCCGGCTAAGCCTTCGCCTAGTTTTAAGACAATATTCCCCACAAATCCGTCGCAAACAACAACATCAACTGTTCCTTTAGGAATATCGCGACCTTCAACGTTACCAATAAAGTTTACGGTACTAAGCTGCTTTAACAGTGGATAGGTAGCAAGAACCTGTTCATTGCCCTTACTTTCTTCCTCGCCAATATTTAAAAGCCCTACCCTGGGCCCTGGAATATTCAGCACATACTCAGCATAAATCGCGCCCATGATCGCATTTTGAACCAGATGTTTAGGTTTACTGTCAACATGAGCACCTGAATCCACGAGAACTGTTGTCCCGGTAAGATTCGGCATAGGTGTGGCAATAGCAGGGCGTTCGATCCCCTTTATTCGTCCCAAACCAAGCAGTGCAGCAGCCACTGCAGCGCCAGTACTACCAGCACATATTGCTACCTCACAGTGCCCCTGTTTAACCAGGCTAGTAGCAACAACCACAGATGCATCCTTTTTTTTTCTGACAGCAGCCCCTGGTGATTCATGCATATCAATAACTTCACTGGCGTGATGAATTGTAATACCTAAATTTTTCCAGTTGCCATGACGGTCAAGCGATTGGGTAATTTGAGCTTGGTCGCCGACTAAAACAATCTCAAGATTTTCTTCGGTATACTCTTTGGCAGCTTGTAACGCACCTAGAACAATTTCATCAGGTGCGTAATCTCCGCCCATGGCATCAACGGCAACCTTCATTCAATATCTCCTTTCACAAAACCAATAAAATAGAGTACAAATATTCAATTACAGTTTTTGCTATTTATGCAAATCCGGTTCCAGTGATACCATTATAAACTTAGCCCGAAATACTTCCTGACTATCATTCCTAGTTTTTACCCAAATAAAATATTTATTGCCTCTTTTTTTTATGACCTCAGCTCTGGACACCAGTTTATCGCCCTCATGAACAGCAATCTTATATTTAATATTGGCTACTCCTGTTACAGCCACCGGGGCATCAATAATTGCCAGTGCCAAAGAATTGGCCTGGGCAAAAATATAGTGTCCTCGTGCTACTTTGTTCTTTTCAAACACCATCTCAGAGGTTACAGTCATTAGAGATATCCCGGTTTTACCTAATTCAAGGTCTATCAACTCGCCAACAACATCCGTACTGGCAATTGTTTTGAGCTTATTCTGCGCTTCTTCGGCCATCTGCTTAGTACGCTCCCTGAGTTCAGGTATTCCAAGCTCCAGCCGGTCAAGGCGAATAGTCTGCACACTAACAGTCAAATAGGCTGCCAGTTCCTCGTCAGTAAAAAACGGTGTGGTTAATAGTTTCTCTTTTAACTGTTCTTGTCGTATTTTTTTTTGAACTCGCGCCATTACATCACCTAGTTTTATCAGTAAGTTATATTACCAATTGATAGCATTAATTATAGCTAGTTACTACCAAGATTGCAAGTAAAAAAAGTGAGCAAGATAAAATTTTAATTGCCTTTTATCTTGCTCACTCATTATTTTTTTATTCTGCTGCAACCACAACTTTACCATTATAATGACCACAATCAGGACACACGCGGTGAGGCATTTTCTTTTCGTGACACTGGGGGCATTCTACCAAACCAGGGATAGTAAGCTTCCAATTAGCACGACGCTTATCGCGGCGGGCTTTAGACATTTTACGCTTAGGTACTGCCATTCTATTTCCACCTCCTTAACAAAATTGGCCAACCTGCCAATCTCAGTCCTTGGACAAGAGTTTTTCCAAAACTGCAAGCCTCGGATCAATTTTAGTCGAGTTGCAGCCGCAGGTATTTATGTTTAGGTTGACTCCGCACTCAGGGCACAACCCACGGCAGCTTTCACTGCAAACAGGTTTGATAGGCTCAGCCAACAAAATATTCTCACGGATTAATTCTGCAAGATTAATCTCATCACCGCTAAAATAATTGATTTCCTGAACCAAAGCTTCGCCTGACTTATCAAACTCAGCTTCTCTATATTCCTCACTGAATGCAATATTAAGTATTGTAACCATGTCTTCCAGGCAGCGGCTGCAGCATTGGTTTATGGTAGCACGGATATTTCCGTTTACCTCATAAATCATTCCTTTATTTATAATACAGCCATCAACCATCATGTTCTCAACCCAAACTTCCGGATTATCAAGACCTAACGCTCCGGCTGAGGTTTTAAAAGAAAAGGATTGCGTGCTCCCGGGATCTTTTTTTAACTGGGATATGTTAATTTTCATCATTTTCCACCAACCTTCATCTATTATAGCTACACACCAGAGGTTTGTCAAGACAATAAGAAAAGCAGGGAACTCAAGTGTTCCCTGCCTATCATGCGATACTTGTAAGACCGTTATGCAAGGTTGCTGCAAATTGCTTTTGTGTCGCGGGCAATAACCAGTTCTTCATTGGTTGGAATGACAAAAATTTTAACTTTAGCACCGTCAACGCTAATTTCTTGCGCTTTGCCGCGAACATTATTTTTGTCAGGATCAATCCGGGTGCCAAGATATTCAAGGCCATTAGAGATTTTGTCACGCATGCTGATAGAATTTTCGCCAAGGCCGGCAGTAAATACAATTGCGTCAACACCACCCATAGCCGCAACATAAGATCCAATAAATTTGCGCACTCTGTATGCGAACATTTCAAGAGCCAGTTCGGAACGCTCGCTTCCGGCATTGGCAGCTTCCTCAATATCACGGAAATCACTTGATACACCCGAAACACCAAGTACACCTGATTTTTTGTTCAAGTAGCTGTCAACCTGATCAGTCGACATGTTTTCTTTTTTCATTAAAAAGGGAATAATTGCCGGATCAATGCCACCGGAACGAGTACCCATTACCAATCCTTCAAGGGGTGTGAAACCCATGCTGGTATCAAGGCATTTGCCATGTTTGACAGCTGCTATGCTTGCGCCGTTGCCCAGGTGGCAGGTAATGATGCGGAGATTGGTCATATGCTCTCCCATAAGCTCAGCAGCCTGTTGGGAAACATATTTGTGGGAGGTGCCATGAAAACCATATCGTCTGATGCCATATTTTTCATATGCTTCATAAGGCAATGCATACAAAAAGGCATATTTAGGCATTGTTTGATGGAACGCAGTATCAAAAACAGCTACTTGAGGAATGCCTGGCATTATTTCAGCGCAAGCATTTATACCCATAATATTAGGTGGGTTATGAAGTGGGGCCATCTCAATGCACTCTTCTAAAGCATTCATAACAGCAGGGGTAATTAACACCGA
>JAQSXM010000316.1 GCA_029256645.1 Sporomusa sp.
AAGGCCGGGGTACTGGCCAATGACAGGAACAATAACGGGCGGGACACCGATATTGTCGTGCGGTTGAAAGCCAGTGACAGCTTCAAGGCATCTGACATGGCCGTTATCCCGGTCAAAGCGGCTGAGAACACCGTGTTTCTGGGTGATATCGCCCGCATTGAGGAAGGGGTAGGGCCGGTTTCTATAACCCGTGTCAATAAACAGCGGTCGCTGCTTGTCCAGGCTAATATGACCGACCGTCCCCTCAAAGAGGTCCTGCGGGAGATTGACAGGCAGTTTAAACAAGAGCCGCTGGCAAGCGGGGTTACCTACCGTTTTGGCGGTCAGGCTACCAATATGGACAGCAGCTATCACGAAATTATCCAGGCCCTGGTTTTATCCTTACTGCTGGTTTATATGCTGCTGGCCGTGTTGTATGAATCGGCCTTCACGCCGGTTATCCGGATGCTGTCGCTGCCGCTCGGTCTGATCGGGGCGCTGCTGTTCCTGCTGATTACCCAAAATACCATCAACGTATATTCCCTGATCGGCTTTCTGGTTATGGATGGCCTGGTTGCTAAGAACGGCACCCTGCTGCTTGACTATACACTGACGCTGATGGGGCGGGGGATGACTGCCTATGATGCCCTGATTGAGGCCGGCAAGACCCGTTTAAAACCGATCTTTATGACTACCCTGACGATGGTAGTTGGGATGATGCCCACCGCCCTGGCGTTTAACGAAGGGGCCGAGACCCGGGTAAGCATGGCTTGGGTGCTGATCGGCGGACTGCTGTCATCTACAGTCTTTACCCTGATTATTATTCCGATTGTATTTCTGTTTTGTGAGCGTTATCCGGTACGGACCTGGTTTTCCGGTGCGCTTAGTTGTGTAAAAAAAAACTGGCAGGCTTAGTAAAGCCTAGAAAACAGTGAAAGAGGTAGATTGAAAAAGTATCTATTATTACTCATTCTTTTACTTGGCATTGTTATTTGTGGTATTAACAACTTTTATGATTGTTTTTACAATTCTTAAATAGCAGCACTAATAAGTCCAATCTTATTGCTTTCGGGGGATGCAAAGTGGATGCGTGTACAGATAATCATGTAGTTTCTTTTCGATATATTGCCCAAATTACATATCCGATAACTATATCTATGCTTGTAATGAATGCAATGATATTTGTCGATAGAATGTATGTGGCGCAGTATAATCTTACGCAATTCGCAGCCATGATGCCCGCCAGTTTTTTAGCTACTGCAATCGCCAGCTTTTTTGTAGGAATTATCGGTTATGTTTCGGTGCTTGTTGCACAATGTTATGGTGCTCGCAGATATCAGGACTGCTCAGCATCTATGTGGCAAGGCGTATATTTGAGCATGTTTTTCACCTTTCTGCTTATTATGTTTTCCATGGTTTCTTCAAATATATTTAAAGTAATGGGACATGATGGGGATTTATTAAAATTCGAAATGGAATATTTCTTTCTTATTATATTGGCCAACTGCATCCAACTTTTCTCTACTGCTTTTTCCAGCTTTTATTGCGGTATTGGTGATACAAAAATCACAATGTATGTAGGTATCGCCACTAACATTGTAAACATGGTATTGACTTGGCTTCTAGTATTTGGCAAATACGGTTTACCTGAGATGGGGATGTTCCAGTACCAAATTTTAAGAAATTATCATTTTAATAGAGTTTTGCTACATAAATTATTGAAATTTGGTTTATTTTCCGGTATACAGTCGTTTGTTGATATAGGATATTTCAGTATTCTCTTTATTATTATTGGCATGACAGGTGAGTTTGCTTTGACTTGTGTAAATATTACTGTTGCAATTGAAGCTGCTTTTATACTACCTTTGATTGGTATTACAACAGCAGTGGGTATTATTGCAGGCCAGGAGAGAGGAGCTAATAGGCTGAATAATATTCCTATAGTCATAAAAAAGGGGATCATAATTGGGATCTGTTACAACTTATTAATTATTTCCATGTGCAACTTTCTTCCTGAATTTTTGATTGCTATTTTCAACAGTGAACAAGATAAAGAAAAATTTCTGCTCATCAATAATGTTACTATTCCGCTAGTAAGACTTACATCATTATGGATTGTACTTGATATGATACACTTAATTATTGGCAGTGTACTGGAAGCAGTGGGTGATACTAGGTTTATGATGGTAATGTACGCTGTTGTTCCATTCCTGTTTTATGTAATTTTGCCATATGTACTCTGTGTTGTGGCTTCACTCTCTCTAAGTTGGTTGTGGATTGCATTGATCGGATATAGAGTAGTTTTATTGCTATTAGTAACGAATAGGTTCCTTGGCGGCAAGTGGAAGGGGATTAACGTGATTTAATACCTTGCGGTAAGATCACAATATTTGTTGGGGAGGATCAAGGCGTTACAGAAGCGCTACGAATAGAGATGACAAAATCCGATGGCTTCACACCAGACAAAGCGCTTGCTGATAAATCGTTGAAGAAGCCATCAAAGGAGGGGACATTGAAATATGTGGTAAACAATACGGACTAGTGCTTGATATCGAAGGCTATTATAAGAATACGTTTACCCTTGCACCGGCACTTACGATCAGCTATGAAGAAATAGATATTTTCATTGAGTTGTTTGAAGCTGTGCTAAAAAGGTGTGGAGTATAATATTTAGCCCGATCTCGAGAAATATTGGAAAAATCAAGAATTTGTGAGCCTCAAAACAGGTTTTGCATTGAATGAGGCTCAATCAAAAGCCTTTTCAACGGAGCTCACGGTTCTTATATATAAATCCTTTATTTGACTGTGGATTGCACTTGACTGGATATAGTCAGTTATGATTATATTAATGAACTAGTAGATTTCACATGAAACGGAAACCCATTAGTGTGATTTAACGCCTAATATTTGCGAAACCAGAATTATTTTTGTTATATTAAGTGCATCAAAATAAGCCGGACTGCAGTATAAGGCCGCAGGCGGCATGGGCGGGAGGAAGACAATGAAACTAAATCTTAGACTGGGGTTATTGCTGGTGGTTATTTTTTGTTATAACGTGGTTCCCTGCTTCGGCAGTGAACAGGTGAAACTCTATACGTTATCAACCGGTGATACGGTGTACCGGGAAGATACCAGTGTCGTCATTTCCTTTGACAAACCCAGGAATGTGCTGAGTACTTCCCGGTTAAACGGAGGCTACCGGGACAATCTGAAAGCTGTGTTTAATCATGATATGAAGGCTGCAACCGGCGTGGATGGAGCTACTTACCTGGATTACCTGCAGGGCGTGGCTAAGCATCTGGGGCTTAATCCTGCCAGGGCAACAGGCATGGGCACGGCCGCATCTATGGAAAATGTCGCCATTCAGTCCGAAAGCTATCAGACACTCACTGTGACAGCTATTGTTACGGGAGGTGTGGAAGGCAATGGCGGACGGGTGGGTGATCCGGCGACTTATTTTAGCCCAGGTAAGAAAACCACCTTACATAAACCGGGAACCATTAACATCATGCTGGTCATTGATGCAGATATTCCTTCCGGTACAATGACCCGGGCGCTGGTGACCTGTACCGAAGCCAAAACAGCTGCTCTACAGGAACTGATGGCCGGCAGCAAGTATTCAAATGGGCTGGCCACCGGTTCGGGGACAGACCAGACGATGGTGATTGCCAATCCAGGCTCGCCGCTGTATCTGGAAGATGCGGGCAAGCATTCCAAATTGGGGGAACTGATCGGCCGTACCGTAAAACAGGCAGTTAAAGAAGCCTTGCTGCGGCAGACCGGGTTATCCCCGCAGAAGCAGCACAGCGTGCTGCGGCGCATGAATCGCTTTGGTGTTACTGAGGAAACCCTGTATCAGCAATATCTGCAGGAATACGGGATGATTGACAAACAGCGTTTTTCAACCTCCCTGCGGCAGCTGGACAAGGAACCGGCGCTGCTAACAGGTACCTCCCTGTATGTGCATTTGCTGGATCAATTTCAGTGGCAATTGTTAAGCGGCGACGAATTGACCCAGTCCGGCAATGATCTGCTGCTGTTGACCGCAGGTAAATACCACGTTTCACCTCCGGCACTTGCCGTAGACGAGCTGGAACCCTCTGTCCGGGCCTGGTCAGGTCTGGTGGTGAAGATTGTGGCAGACAGAGTAACCCAGTAGCCGTTAGCCATTTATATGTAAATGCAGGCGTTTTTCCCCATGTTTCGCAAGCAAGGGGGTATTTATATGAGAAACTGGTATGAAGAAGAATGGAACTTTAAGATCACTGTTTTAGCTGTTAAGCCTGACAATAAGCCTCAGGGACATTGCCGCAATGGCCATGAAGTTGGGGATAACTACATATGTGGTTATGGTTGCCCAGGCGGCTTTTGTTCCAAAAGTATGCTGAAGAACTTCCCGATTATGGAAGCAGTGCGCAGTGGCGGTGATTTGCGCAACCTCGGCGGGAGCAAAGAAAATATGATGGATTTTGATTGCCCGGATGGCGTTGTTAGGTTTAGGCTGGAAGCAGTTAACAGGCAATATTGAAATAACAGGTCTGTCCTTGTTCTGGGTTGTGGAGATTATGGCAGGCAGGATAACCTCTAAAGATTTTTTTGTTGACAGGCTATAACAGAAATGATAGGATTATAATAGTTAGTGAAAAAATACACGTATTTCTTAATTTAATATTTGAGTTAGGTGCCCTAAGGGGCTTAATAGGGAAGCCGGTGTAATACCGGCGCGGTCCCGCCACTGTAATGGGGAGCAAATCCAGGGTAGACCACTGAGACCCAGCGTCTTGGGAAGGTTGGAGGAGCTTTGAGCCAGAGCCAGGAGAACTGCCTAGCTGACAATTTCCGATTTTACCCACGTGTGATGGGGAGGGAATTACAGTGTATTGCCGCTGAATTTATTCCTGGTTATGCCAGGGGTTTGTATTTAGTATACTGTAGAATCTCTCCCGGTTGCCAACTGCAGCCGGGAGTTTTCTAATATACTCCTCCTTCTTGTGAGTCCTTAGATTTGCGTCTAATGGCGCGGGGTCGTTACGACCCTTTCTTTTTTTTGACGATTGCACGGCAGATGGGAAGAGAGAAATTTGATCAAATCAAGAATTGACTAACCGGTTATAGTGTGTTAGTATGATCCCGAGTGATTAATAAACCTTTGAAAATCTCATACAATCTTTGAGACAGGTGCCCTGCGGGGCTTAATAGGGAAGACCGGTGTAATGCCGGCGCGGTCCCGCCACTGTAACGGGGAGTGAATCCAAGAGTTGCCACTGGGAGGTAAAAGTCCTGGGAAGGTTTGGAGGAACTGCGATCCGGAGCCAGGAGAACTGCCTGTTTGACAGTCACCGTTTACCCACGGACGATGGGGAGGGGATTAATGGCACAGTTTACTTAGTTATGCTATTTTTCAATTACTACCCCTCCCGCATTGTTGTGGGAGGGGTTTATTTATTGATAACTGAATAGTGTTGAGACAGGTGCCCTTAGGGGCTTAATAGGGAAGTCCGGTGCAATGCCGGCGCGGTCCCGCCACTGTAACGGGGAGTGAATCCAAGAGTTGCCACTGGGAGATAAAAGTCCTGGGAAGGTTTGGAGGAGCTATGATCTGGAGCCAGGAGAACTGCCTGTTTGACAATCACCGTTTTTTCACCCACGAGCGATGGGGAGGGGATTAATTAAGAAGCTTTACTTGCGGCTGTTGAGCCGGGAGTATTGTTTGATTGCTTATTAACCGGCCCTCACTGACGCTCTCAGGGAGGGTCTTTTTTATATCGACTATCTCGAGGCAGAGACTGACTTCATTACGCTGTCCTCCATGTAAGGAGAACAGTGGGAAGAAGGTTCAAGCCCTCAAATATACAAAGCGAGGCTTACCTTGTAAGTCAGGCTTATCCAGTGAGTCGGTGCCCTAATTCCATAGCAGCACTGGCGTTTTAGGGCCACCAGTTGCTGGAGATACAATCTAGGAGGGGTTGAAATGAGTATAGAGCCGTGTGTTGCTCTGTCGGAGCGGATAAGAAATTACGATGAGGCTGTAGTTACAGGTCTTGCCAGCTTAAAACAGTCTATGGCTCCCACCGATTTTGCAGAGGGGGACAGCCACAAATGAACGAAGTAAAAGCAGAGCCCGCAGATTCTAACAGTCTGTTTGGGGAATTTCCCGAACCCTCATATGAACAGTGGCGGGCCCTCATATGAACAGTGGCGGGCAGAGGCTGAGAAGGCGCTTAAAGGCGCCAGCTTTGAAAGTAAATTAATTACGCAAACCTATGAAGGTATTGCGCTACAACCCATTTATAGTCCGCTTAACCTGTCAAACTCCAACCTCAGTCATTCCCTTCCCGGCAGCTGGCCCTTTATCCGGGGAACCCGGGCCGGTGGCTATCTGACCACCCCCTGGCTGATTGCCCAGGTTTGTGATCAGGCCATGGCCATAGAGGTAAATGCGGTATTGAAAAATGAGTTGTCCAGAGGACTTAAGGCAATTCACTTACAACTGGATACAGCCACATTAGCCGGTGAGGACCCTGATTGCGCTGAGGCAGACAGAATTGGGGATCAGGGGTTTTCCCTCGTAAGCCTCGCTGATTTGACGCAGGCATTAGCAGGGCTTGACCTGAAACAATGGCCGGTACTCATCCAGTGCGGTGTCAGTCAGCTGCCGGTCGCCGCCCTACTTGCCGGTGTTGCCCGGGCCCAGGGAATAGAACTGCAGAATTTATCCGGGGCAATTACAATGGATCCGCTGGGATTATTGTCACAACAGGGGTATTTGCCGGCCGAACTGGAAACGCTGTATGACGAAATGGCGGCAGTCACCCTGTGGGCAGATCGTCATGCCCCGCAGCTTAAGACCATCCTGGCCGATGCCAGCCCCTACCATGATGCCGGTGGCAATGCGGTACAGGAACTGGCCTTTGCTTTAGCGACCGCTGTGGAGTATGTCAATAAGCTTCAGGAACGGGGCGTGGCCTTCTCCGTCATTTCCCGCCACCTGCGTTTTTCCTTCTCCCTTGGTGCCAATATGTTTATGGAGTTGGCAAAAATAAGGGCGGCCCGCGTGTTGTGGAGCCAGGTTGCCGAGGCGTTTGGGGGTAATGAAACAGACTGCAGGGCCAACATTCACGGGCGTACCTCCCGCTTTACCAAAACGATCTATGATCCTTACGTCAACATGCTGCGAACGACTACCGAAGCCTTCGCCGGGGTGGCAGGCGGTCTTGACAGTTTATATGTTGGGCCGTTTGACGAAGTGATCAGGCCTAGTGACGAGTTTTCGCGGCGTATTGCCCGCAATACCCAAATTATGCTGCAGCAGGAATGCTCATTATTGCTGCCGGTTGATCCGGCAGGCGGATCCTGGTATGTAGAAGCCTTAACCGAAGAGCTGGCTTATAAAGCCTGGGAACTGTTCCGTAAAACGGAAGCCTATGGCGGTATGCTGCAGGCTGTACAGGCCGGATTTCCTCAGGATCAGGTAGCTGCTACAGCGCAAAAACGGGCAGCAAACCTGGCTAAACGGCGGGATGCTGTTGTCGGTACTAATGTCTATGCCAATCTAACAGAAAAACCTTTGGAACAACCGGTGATCAATCCGGAAGACATCCGGTCAGTCCGGATCAGGGAGCTGTCCAGCTTTCGCTCGGTTACCGACATTGACCAGCGAATGCTTTGTCTGGAGCGCCTGGCCGAGCAGCGCAATAACCTGACAGAGAAAACGCTGGAGTCGGCCGTGCAGGCAGTAACCGCCGGTTGTACCATCGGGGAGATTCTGGCTGCCCTGCGTCAAACAGTAGCTGCTCCGCTGACGGTTATGCCGTTGCGCTTGCACCGGCTGGCAGAGCTTTATGAGACAGTGCGGCTGACGACAGAGCACCATGTAAACCAGGGCGGGGAAAACCTGAAAATCTTTTTGGCGAATATGGGACCCATTCCCCAACATAAGCCAGAGCTGACTTCAGCCGTGGTTTCTTTGAGGTTGGCGGTTTTACCCTCATTGGCAATAATGGCTTTGATGCCCCGGCAGCAGCAGTGGCAGCAGCTGTGCAGGTCCAGGCCGATGCTGTGGTCATCTGCTCTACCGATGCCGCCTATCCCGAACTTGTGCCGCCGCTGGCCCGGCTGTTAAAGCAGGCCCGGCCTGACGTCTGGGTCATTTTGGCCGGGCTGCCGCCGGAGGACCTGCAGCAGGAATATCAAGCGGCTGGTGTAGACGAGTTTATCCATGTCCGGGCTGATTGTCATGCCAGCCTGGTGCGGTTGCAGAAAAGGAAGGGGATGATACGGTGACAGCTAAACCTAATTTTGCCACAATGGAGTTCGCAGGCCGGTTTAATGCCCCCTCATATGATGACTGGCAGCAAAAGATCGAACATGAAACAGGTAAAACAGTAACAGAACTGGTCCACCGGACCATGGAGCAGATTGATATTCAGCCCCTCTACACCGAAAAAGACATGACCGGGCTTGATCATCTGCGCTTCTTATCCGGTATCCCCCCGTTTTTGCGCGGACCCTATCCGAATATGTATGTTACTCAGCCCTGGACAGTCCGGCAATATGCTGGTTTCTCAACCGCTGAAGAGAGCAATGCTTTCTACAAACGGAATCTTGCGATGGGCCAGAAAGGCTTGTCGATTGCGTTTGACCTGGCCACCCACCGGGGCTATGACTCCGACCACCCCCGGGTGGTTGGGGATGTCGGCAAAGCCGGGGTGGCAGTCGATTCTATTTTGGACATGAAGATCCTGTTTGATGGAATCCCCCTGGATAAGATGTCGGTGTCAATGACCATGAACGGTGCCGTATTGCCTATTATGGCATTTTACATTGTGGCTGCCGAGGAACAGGGGGTCAAACCGGAGGTTCTCACCGGTACCATCCAGAATGATATCCTAAAAGAATTTATGGTCCGCAACACCTATATTTACCCGCCGGAGCCCTCAATCCGGATTATTGGCGACATCTTTGCCTATACCTCCCAAAACATGCCGAAATTCAACAGTATCAGCATCTCCGGTTATCATATGCAGGAGGCGGGGGCCACGGCCGATATCGAGCTTGGCTACACCCTGGCTGATGGCCTGGAATATGTAAAAACCGGCTTGAAAGCAGGTCTGGACATTGACGCCTTTGCCCCGCGGTTTGCCTTCTTCTGGGCGATCGGCAAAAACTATTTTATGGAAGTGGCCAAGATGCGGGCCGGACGTCTGCTCTGGGCCAAGCTGATTAAGCAGTTTAACCCGAAGAACCCTAAATCAATGGCCCTGAGAACCCATTCCCAGACCTCCGGCTGGAGCCTGACCGAACAGGACCCGTTTAATAATGTGGCCAGAACATGCATTGAGGCGTTGGCTGCTTCGCTGGGGCACACCCAATCGCTGCATACCAATGCCCTGGATGAAGCCATCGCGCTGCCCACCGACTTCTCGGCCCGGATTGCCCGGAATACCCAGCTGTACCTGCAGGATGAAACCTATATCTGCAAGGTAATTGATCCCTGGGGCGGCTCTTATTATGTCGAGGCCCTGACGCTGGAGCTGGCCCGCAAAGCCTGGGCTCATATCCAGGAGGTAGAAGCGCTGGGCGGGATGGCTAAAGCCATTGAGACCGGTTTGCCGAAGATGCGGATTGAGGAAGCGGCAGCACGAAGGCAGGCCCAGATCGATTCAGGCAAAGAAACCATTGTTGGTGTTAATCGCTTTCGCATGGAAAAAGAAGATCCGCTGGAGATCCTGGAAGTCGATAATACGGTTGTCCGGGAAGCCCAATTACGGCGGTTGGAGCAATTGCGGGCCAATCGCAGTGAGGCTGAGGTGCAGTCGGCTCTGGCCGCCATTACCAAAGCAATGGCTACAGGCGAAGGTAATGTACTGGATCTCGCTGTTAAGGCCGCCCGTGTCCGGGCCAGCCTGGGGGAAATATCCTCGGCTGTGGAACAAGTGGTTGGCAGGCATAAGGCGATTATCCGCTCCATTTCCGGTGTTTACAGCAGTGAATTCAATGACGAACAGGAGATTGAGCGGGTCCGGGCCCAGACTGATGAATTTGCCGGGCTGGAGGGACGGCGCCCACGGATTCTGATCGCAAAAATGGGGCAGGACGGCCATGACCGGGGCGCGAAGGTAGTATCTACCGCCTTTGCCGATATGGGGTTTGACGTCGATATCGGTCCGTTGTTTCAGACACCGGCAGAA
>JAQSXM010000317.1 GCA_029256645.1 Sporomusa sp.
TCCCAGCAACTCATAGTCTAAAGAAGCATAACCACGGGTCGAAGATTTTAATTTGTCAAAGTAGTCAAAAATGATCTCACTGAGTGGCAGGTGATAGGTCAGCATAACCCGATTAGCATCCAGATACTTCATATCCTTGAACTCGCCGCGTTTTTCCTGGGATAATTCCATAACTGCGCCTACATAGTCATTAGGAACCATTACTGTTGCTTTAACATAAGGTTCTTCGACATGGTCAATCTCTTGCGCGGTTGGTAATTTTGACGGATTTTCAATCTCAATAACTTCGTTATCTGTTTTGAACACACGATAAATTACACTAGGCGCGGTGGTAATAAGCGTCATATTATATTCGCGTTCCAGGCGTTCCTGGACAACATCCATATGCAGTAGTCCCAAAAAACCGCAACGAAAACCAAACCCAAGGGCAAGAGAGGTTTCAGGTTCAAAAACCAGTGATGCATCATTTAATTGCAGTTTTTCTAATGCGTCACGTAAGTTCTCATAGTCGGAGCTATCTACCGGATACAGACCACAGTATACCATTGGGGTAATTTTGCGGTAACCGGGCAACTGTACCGCTACAGGCCGTTCAGCACTGGTAACTGTGTCACCAACTCTGGTATCTTTTACATTTTTAATACTAGCTGCAACAAAACCGACCTGACCTGGCCCTAATTCCTTAACGTTAGCCGGATATGGACGGAAAACGCCAACCTCGGTAACCTCAAACACCTTGTTGGTTGCCATCATTTTAATCTTCATTCCTGGGGTGATAGTACCATTCATTACCCGGACATAAACAATTACGCCTTTATATGAATCAAAATGAGAATCAAAGATAAGCGCACTTAAAGGTTCCTCAGCTTTGCCTGCAGGCGGGGGAACTTTTCTGACAATCGCCTCAAGAATTTCTTCAATTCCAATCCCCGTCTTAGCACTGGCCATAACAGCATCAGTGGTATCCAGCCCGATCACATCTTCAATTTCGGTTTTTACCCGTTCCGGTTCCGCACTAGGCAGATCAATTTTATTAATTACCGGGATAATCTCAAGGTTGTGCTCAAGCGCCAGGTAAACATTAGCCAGCGTCTGGGCTTCGATACCCTGGGCGGCATCAACCACCAAGAGCGCGCCTTCACAAGCAGCTAAACTGCGGGAAACCTCATACGTAAAGTCAACGTGTCCAGGTGTATCAATCAGATTGAGCATATATGTTTCGCCATCTTTTGCTGTATAAGACAACCTGACAGCCTGGGCTTTAATCGTAATGCCACGTTCGCGCTCAAGTTCCATCTGATCTAAAACCTGGTTTTCCATCTCGCGGGCAGAGAGAGCTCCTGTATACTCCAACAACCGGTCTGCAAGGGTCGACTTGCCATGATCGATGTGGGCAATAATTGAAAAATTACGAATGTGTCCTGTATCCATCAAACTGGGGCCCCTCCCTGGTATAATAAATAAAGCGTTTTAACATACTTCTGTAAATTATACCATCAGCCGCCCGCTAACTGCAAGCTCTACCTAAATTCGCGAATATATTCACCCATTTGCTGTATGGCACACTGAGTCTTATCTCTGACCTTTTGCAAGGCAGATTCAATATAAGGTCTGGCTTGGTTCCAGTACTCGATAGCTCGTTTTTTGACAGTAAATGCTTCATCAACGAATTGATTGCGCCAAATATCGATCCAATACCATAACTGCAAGCCGTCTATCACTACCCTGGTAGGAATAGTAATTGTATGTTCAGCAATTCGTAGCACAATGCTGCGTTGCTCTGTGAGTGAAATATTGCCTAATGAATGTACACTTCCTAAAGTCAGACCATATCCAAAGGCATATGCCGAATATACATGTTCCTGATTACGTCCAATATAAAAGAACCTTTCTTGCCCGGGCCGCTGCGTAAGTGTACCTAGCTGATGTTCAGCTACGCCCACACCAATTACAATAATTGCAAGTAATATCAGCAGGCCCCTGGCGATAATACCAGCATCGCTTGCCGCTACCCGTTCGAACACGGCACCCCTCCTTATCACAGCTACCGATTTTCAGCGAGTATTTCAGCCAACACGTCTCCAAGGATTTCAATGCTACGTACGGCCTCCTCCTTGCTGCTTTCCTGCGAACCTACCTCAATTAACAAAGCCCGTGGATGAAGATGTTGATTATATCGCCACTCAACCATTTGCAGTCCACGGCATATTCCTGGATATTTAGCATTCAGCTTTGCATCAATTAGTTTTGCAAACGCATGATTTTGCTGCCAGTGAGGCTGTGGCAGATCTTGCTGTCCGGTGGCTACGACAATAGTAATTTTAGCCATTGACACACCGTTAAAGACTGCGGTTACATTTTCACGTTTGTCAGCATCCCGGTGAATATCAAAAATCATTTGGATTGATGGATTTTCTGTTAACAATTTTTGTGCTGTAATTTCCGAAGGTCCATATGCCTTCATAAAGCTTGGGTAATCGTGAATAGTAGCGCTATGAATGGCTTTTACTCCGTTTTTTTCTAATTGCTTTGCCAAAGCCAAACCAACATCAACAATATCACCACGCTGACCACCCGGCCTATGCGTCACTCCTGAGTTGGGCACAAAGGCTTCAGCCGTATGGGTATGATAAATTGCTACTAATGGTTTATCACTGCCTGTTGTACTTTGAGCATCAAACTTAGGAAAGTTTGGTAAACTGGCCGCACTGACAGTTGGCGTACCAGCACTTTTAAAAGCTAACATAAATGGTATTTCATGGGAAAACAATGAATGTAAGTCCTTAAAATCAATACCAGTAAACACTAACATCATTTTGCGAGCGACTATTTCCGTATTTAGTTCAGGTGTTATTTTTACTGCGTTTTGTGGTAGGGCTGCCTTGGACAAACCAGGGACACCTAAAAAAAGCACGTCCTTTCCTTTGGGCCAAAAAGAAGACATATATTGACCATAATAGGCTGACCCACTGACAGGAATAGCACTTGTTGCCAAATTCAGATATGTGGCTACAGACAGCCCGCTTGCCATTAGAAACATGAATCCAATTAACACTATGTTAAAAAA
This sequence comes from Sporomusa sp., assembly GCA_029256645.1. The sequence goes on from JAQSXM010000317.1 coordinate 3,068, forward strand.
CTTAGAGGTGCTTTGCACTTGCAAGAAATTATGCCAAAGCCTATTTGGGGTGCTTTGTTTTCGTTCTTTTCTTGTTACCATTGCCGCCTCCGCCAGACCCCTAACCGGGTTCTCTCTTGATAATTTTGTTTACATACAATGTATATGCCTGGCGGAGTGGCGATATTACAATTATCAGCGGACTAGCTGTATCAGTGTAAATACATATGAATATTCTCGTAGTCAATATTAGGATGCATCGCCTGATTAATACCGCCGGCTACAACTGCGGCAATATCTTCAATCAGCCTATCAACCTCTTTAGGCGTTACCATAAGGTCACCAAGCATTTCCGGAAGTACCTGCCTGACAATTGTTTGACGGTCTTGATCAGACAGATTCGCCATACTTTTAAAATATCTGCCAAAAGCGGCGTGCTCCTGCAAGGTATTAATGGTATCCATCGCGATTGTGGAGGCATGTACGACTGTGGGTACCCCAATGGCGACAACCGGCACACCAAGTGAGGCTTGCGTAAGACCAAATCGTTTATTACCAACACCTGAACCGGGATGAATCCCAGTATTGGCTAACTGCACGGTGGTTATTACCCGATGACTTGAGGCTGCGGCCAGCGCGTCAATTGCGACAACTAAGTCAGGTTTAATATTGCTTACAATCCCTTGAATGATTTCAGCAGTTTCCATGCCTGTTATGCCAAGTACGCCAGGAGCGATGGCGCATACTGATCGTACACCGCCTTTAAGCTCTGGCGACAACAATTCCTGAAGGTGACGGGTAACTACTATTTTATGTGTAGCCCGCGGCCCCAACGCATCAGGAGTAACATTCCAGTTACCAAGCCCCACAATTAAGACTGTTGCATTGCGCGGCAGATTGACCAATTCAGCCAGTTCTGTGGCTAAAATATTCATTATTTTTTGCTGTAATGGGGTATTTTTGTACCTAAGACCTGGCGCTTCGATAGTAATATATTTCCCCTTTGCCTTCCCCATCATGCGCTCAGCCTCAGGTGTACTAATATTGACGCGGGTTATAATCAGATCATCGTCTTCACTGGTCTCAACCAGTACTCCCGGAATGTCTTCCCGCACCTGTTTTGTCAGCATTTCCCGTGCTTCTAAAGCCAAGTCAGTTCGAACTGTATTAAAAAACTGATCCATACAATTTCTCTCCTTTATGCCCTGAATGGTTCAGACCTATCTTATCCGGAAAAAAAGCTGGTTATACGAACCCAGTTTTACTTTATTGCTTGCTTTTTCCTGTAGTCCATGCTAAAATAGTTCAGTAATATGTACATAAGGAGGTGAAATACTTGCCAAATATTAAAGCATCTGAGCGTAGCGTAAAAACTGACGCTGAACGGCGTGCCCGCAATTATTCGGTAAGATCAACAATTAAGACTTCTATCCGCAAGGTGGAGGAAGCTGCACATGCCGGTAAAGCAGATGAGGCCAAGACCCTCCTGACTAATGCCGCAAGCGTTATTGACAAAGCTGCCGCCAAAGGCGTTATTCATAAAAATGCCGCAGCCCGTAAGAAGTCCCG
>JAQSXM010000318.1 GCA_029256645.1 Sporomusa sp.
TTGGCTATAGCCTTGGCGGGCCTATTGGAATTGGTACAATAATTGTTGCTCTTACCCTGGGGCCATCTATCCAATGGGCATTTACCATTATGGGGAAACGGGCTCAGGATATCGAGCATGATCCGTTGGTATTTTGGCGGCGAAGAGCGGTAGTCAGCGATAACAGCGGTAGGTGATAACTATCTGTTGTTGCCGGGAGTTTAACTTGACGGATCTAAAGGCGGGGGAGTAATTGAAAGAAAAGCTAAATCAAAGCAATGAGCAGCTCATCGGGGTGTTGTCTGCAGCCGGCGCCTATTTACTATGGGGTGTATTACCGGTTTACTGGAAGCAGCTGGCTCAGGTTCCAGCCTATGAGATATTGGCACATCGCATTATCTGGTCATGTATATTTATGTTTGCCATTTTGACAGCAACGCGTAGTTTGCGTAGTTTTATGAACGAATCAATAGACATTGCCCGCAACCCTAAAAAACGGGTTGGTCTGTTCATCGCCTCCTTACTGATAAGTGTCAACTGGTTGATCTATATCTGGGCAGTTAATGAGAACCGGGTTGTTGAAACAAGTCTGGGTTATTACATTAATCCCCTGGTAAATGTTCTTTTGGGTATCATTGTTCTTAAGGAAGGCTTATCTTTGTGGCAGAGTGTCTCTTTTGGGCTTGCTGCTGTTGGTGTTGGTGCGATGGCGATAAGCTATGGAACAATTCCCTGGGTGTCGTTATCCCTGGCGATGTCTTTTTCTTTCTATGGTATGTGCAAAAAAATACTGGGTATTGGCGCTATAACCGCCACCACACTGGAAACACTGATTGTAACCCCTGTCGCTCTGCTATATTTACTGTATTTAGCCGGACATGGCGGGGGGGCCTTTAATCTTACCTCTTTACATACTGCAGGTCTTCTGATGGGGGCCGGTATAGTCACCGCTATTCCGTTGTTATTATTTGCTAATGGTGCCAACCGCCTGTCGCTCAGCCTCCTGGGTTTTATTCAATATATGTCGCCCACAATTGCACTGGCATTAGGGGTGCTGTTATACCATGAGCCTTTTACAAGCGTGCATCTGGTGGCCTTCAGTTTGATCTGGCTGGCCTTGGCAGTATTTTCACTGGCCAGAACCAGTCTGTTTGTCAGGGCTGAGGAGCGGCTTGTCAGCCTGTTTAAGGGACAGCCGGTGAGGGGTAAAAAAGCATCCTCTTGACAGTATGTATCACTTTACTTATAATGAAAATAATAACATAATTTATGTTGTGACGCAGAGGTCGCTTTCCATCAAGAATGGAAAGCGACTTATTTTTATTATTAAAAGGGGGATCATTATGAACAAACCTAAAAGTCATATCTTTGTCTGTACCAGCTCCCGGCCTAATGGCCAGCAAAAAGGTCATTGCCATACGAAAAACGGTGTCGAGATTGTCATGAAGTTTATGGAGGAAATCGAGGAAAGGGAATTAGGAGGCGAGGTATTTGTAACAAATACCGGGTGTTTCGGTATTTGTGAAAAAGGGCCTGTTGTTGTGGTCTATCCTGATAATGTCTGGTATGGATCGGTATCCCCGGATGATGTCGAAGAAATTATGGAGAAACATATCGAGGGAGGCACACCGGTAAAAAGATTAGAAATCTAAAAAAAGCAAAGACTTTTTGATAAAAAGTCTACTAATAGTTGACAATGATGAGAATTTTATGTAAAATTTAGAAAAAAACAGGTGTAATATTGTATAGTTCAAAAAGCGAGCCTATTTAGATTAGTTTCTAAATAGGCTTTATTAAAGAGTAAAATTAAGTGAAAGGAGGCTGAAATCACTAAAGCGGTAAGGCGTGGAAATACAATATAAGGAGGCGGAATTTTGTATGAGAATGAGATGGTTAGCCCTGGTCATGCTGGCGATTTTCGCAACAGTAGTCACTGGCTGTGGATCGTCTGGTGATGCTAATGTTATCAAGATTGGAAATGCCGTAGCTTTAACCGGCGACAATTCTACCTGGGGACAAGCTGAGAAAAATGCCCTGGAGATGGAAATTGAAAAGATTAACGCCAAAGGCGGCGTATTAGGCAAAAAACTGCAACTGGTGGCTTATGATACCCGGGCAGATGCCACTGAAGGTGTTAATGTAACCAAAAGATTAATCAGTGATAAGGTTGTGGGGATTATCGGACCAGGGCAAAGCGGTGTCGCTATTGCCATGAGTTCGGTTGTCGAACCTGCCAAAGTACCTTTTATCGCTACCTCGGCTACCAATCCTAAAGTAACTGTTGATGACAAGACGAATAAAGTTCGCAAATATGCGTTCCGTACTTGTTTCATTGACCCGTTTCAGGGAACAGTGGCCGCCCAGTTTGCTGCCAAAGAACTGAAAGCTACGACAGCCGCAATTGTTTATGATGTCGGATCTGATTATTCAGCCTGGCTGGGTAAATATTTTACTGCGGAGTTTGAGAAGCAAGGCGGAAAAATCGTCGCCAATGAGGCTTTCCGCTCAGGCGAACTTGATTATCGTGCTATTTTAGGTAAAATCAAAGGAACAAACCCTGAAGTTATTTTTATTCCTACTATGCAGAAAGAGGCGGCACTTGTGATGAAGCAGGCAGCTGACCTTGGCATTAAAACAAAGTTTGTTGGTGGTGATGGTTGGGGCAGTCCGGACTTAATTACCCTGGGCGGTTCAGCGGTAGAAGGTTCTTACTTCGTAAACCTGGCCAGTATGGACGATCCTGACATTCAAAACTTTATTAAAGAATACCAGGCAAAATATAAGGCAGACCCGATTATGCCCAACCCGGTTATGGCGATCGATGCCTTATATGCCTTAATTGATGCTATGAACAAAACTAATAGTACTGATCCGGCAAAAATAGCCGAACAACTGGAGAAAACCAAAGATCTCCCGGTGCTTAGCGGTAAGCTGACAATTGATCCGAATACTCATGATCCGTTAAATAAGCCGGCCATCATACAGGAAGTTAAGGATGGCAAATTTATCTTCAAATCCAAATTTGTCACCCAATAACTTTGCGTGCAGGACGGCGCGGGATTTCACATCCTCCGCCGTCCTAAATACTTAAGGAGATGGCGCACAATGTTAATTCAAACACTGGTTACAGGTCTCGCTATCGGTGGTATATACGCACTCATGGCAGTTGGCTACTCCCTGGTATTCAGCATCCTGAACTTCAGTAACTTTGCTTATGGTTCTATCATCATGCTTGGGGCGTATATTGGCTATTATCTTTTAATGGAGATGGGTATGCCGGTATATCTGGCTATTTTTGGTTCAATTGCCGGCGCGGCATTTTTATGTTTATTGAATGAGCGGTTAGCCTATAGTACGCTGCGAAAACGTAATGCACCCTCGCTCTATTTCATGATCAGTGCGATGGGGACCTCGATCTTTCTGGAAAATTTTGTTTATGCGACTATTGGCTCAAGATTTTATGCATTCCCTGAAGTTCTTACACAACAGAATATTAGTTATGGCGGGGTATCTATCGGGATGCTGGACGTATTTGCCATTGTCTTTTCTTTTGCTGCCATCTATGCACTGCACTACTTCTTACAAAATAGCAGAACAGGTATCGCGATCAGGGCAGCTTCGTATGACATGCAGGTCAGCCAGCTAAACGGCGTCAATATTACAAGAACGATTGGCTGGGTATTTCTTCTGGCCGGAGCGCTGGCTGGTATTTCAGGCATGTTTTTGGGTATGAAATATATGGTCTATCCCACTATGGGCTGGATTACCAATAAAGCCTATATCGCTGCCGTTATCGGCGGATTGGGCAGCTTACCGGGGGCAGTGGTCGGCGGACTGCTGCTGGGGGTGCTGGAAACCTTTGTATCGGCCTATGTATCTTCTGTTGTGCGTGATGTATTCAGCTTTTCTTTGCTGGTCATTCTGCTATTGGTGTTACCCACTGGTCTTTTTGGAAAATTTCTTGAGGAAAAGGTATAACAGACTATGGCAGAATATATTAGCGGGGTCATAACTTTTAGTTTGATTTATGTCATTGCCACCGTTGGTCTGGCCATTTTTACCGGTTTTACCGGCTTATTTTCATTAGGTCATGCCGCTTTTTTTGCTGTTGGTGCATACACGGCAAGCATTCTTACCTATTTTTATGATGTGAATTACTATCTGGCACTGGCGGCCGGTACGGCCATGGCTGCAGTGGTTGGTACAATCATTGGTTATCCTACGCTGCGGGCTAAGCTGCGCAGTGATTACTTTGCGATTGCCACGCTGGGCTTTGGTGAAGCCATCAGGGTACTGCTGGAAAACCTGGAGATTACCCAAGGGGCGCGCGGGCTCCCGGGCATTGCCAATGAAACAACCTTAACCGTTGTTGTTGTTGCTACCGTTCTCGTTATCTGGATTGCCCGGAATTTTGTTTACTCACGGTATGGGCGGGCTGCGATTGCTGTGCGGGAAGATTTCGTTGCTGCCGAGATGATGGGGATAAATCTATTTCAGGTACGGATGCGCTCACTGATATTTAGCGCTATGACTGCCGGTTTAGCCGGGGGGTTATTTGCTCACTATGTTACTTTTATCCAGCCGGGCATGTTTACCTCTTATTTATCTACTCAATTGACAGCAAGCGTTGTTGCCG
>JAQSXM010000008.1 GCA_029256645.1 Sporomusa sp.
CAAATTCGTGTTTTGGCTAGCGAGCATTCCATGCTTCTTAAATCAGAAAAGAAAATGGTTGATATTTTAAAAATTGGTGAATTTATTGTTGAGGACAATCCTTGGGAAAAATTGGATGAAGAAAGTCAAGTTATTGAATTGAAAAGAATTATTGAATTAAATCTGACAGGCTATGCTAATGAGACGTTTTTAGAAAACTTGAAATTATTTGATTACGATAACATTTATAAAGAGAATGTTGTTATATTATCGATGGAGCAATCGAGCTTAAATGATAAAGGTTGTATTGACAATAAAATCAAGTTTATTAAATATAAAAATTCGCTTTTAAAAAATCAAGATATTGATCTTATAAAAAATGAAGTCAAAACATTAATAATAAAATTAAAAAAACTTGAAAAAATTAGAAATCAATTTGATGAACTAAAGAGTTTGTATAATGACGCAATAGATGAATATAAAAATTTGGTATTAAAGAAGTTGCGCGTACCACTTCTGATATATACAGGAAAAATATTACAAGATTATCAAAATGGTCTTGGTGTATTTATTAATCAAGATGAGATGAGATTTGTTTCAAATGGGGATGCAAAGCATGACATACTGAATACATTCAGCTCTGGACAATTATCTGGGTTTGTTTTATCTTTTTTGTTTGCAATGAATAAGCGATATATCGCAGAAGAGTATGATGATATTGGATTTATTTTAATTGATGACCCAGTACAGACTATGGATGATATTAATATAGCCTCATTTATAGAAGTGCTAAGGAATGATTTTCCAAACAAGCAAATTATTTTATCTACACACGAGACAGATAAGGAGAATTATATATTATATAAGTTTTTGAAATACAATCTAAAAGGTCAATCATTTAATGTAAAAGATAATATGTACTAATTTACCTTAGTAAATTCAAGTATTGATATTCGTAAGAGAAGCGCGGTGAAATACTTTGGATTATTAAATCTGCTTTTTAGAAAAATGCCTTCCGCCAAAGAACCAAAGGGTCTTAACGACATCATTTTTGGCTATTCGGTGCACGTGGAGTGTTGCATTGGGTTTAGTATGTCATGGGGACGGAGTTATTGACATCCGTGTGTGTCAATAACTCCGTCCCCATGGCACTCAGGTTGTTTGTCCCGCTCAAGAAAAGATACTATACCATTCTTAAATTGATATTTTGAGTCAGGGGACGGCAGACTGTGTGAAAACTATTTTGGCAGTTTCATCCCCCCCACTTTGGCATACAGATAACCGTCATTTTCGATATCACTCATCAATAATAGGCTGAATTTTGATAGACATCCTCAACTTTGCATATTTTGCTTCAGTGTTTTTAGAGTTTTCACGCAGTCTGACGGTTCTTTGACTCATACTTATTATGACGGGATAATGGGGACGGTCCTTTTTGTCACAAAAATTTCTCACCTCAAAAGTTGTCAAACAGGACCGTCCCTAGTGTCTGTCGAGGTTAATTGGGTGGACGTATCATTTGTGACGGAAAAAACAGGTTATAAACAAAATTTTAGGAAATCGGTAATGATAAATTCAACTTAAATCAAATCGTCCCTAAGTACCTGACTTATTTGGAGGGAATACTCTTATGTATAGTGTTAGAAAAAAGATTTATGCTGATGATCTTATTGAAATTACAGGGGAGTTTATAAAGTCAATTTGTGAAATAAAAGAAAATTTAGGTAAAAATACCTTAATTAATGAAGGACTATTTGCTTTGGTAAATTCAAAGTTTGAGGACTCATTAAGACAAATTATGAGAATAATATTATGTCGTTTCCTGAAAAGTTACATTCTAAAACTTGTAATATTTCAAGAAAGAATATTATAAAAATAGCAGATAGGGGTCATGAAGTAATTATTGATAATGAGTTATATCTATTGTTTAAAGACGGTGTACAAGAGCAGATTGAAAGACTATTTTTAATGATAAATAATTTAGAGTATAAGAATATGAGTGAGGAGTTAAGAAATTGCATAAGAAAATGTGAAGATATTTCTTTATATAGAAATGTATTGATTCATAATGGAGGAAGGGCAACTAATGATTTATATGAGAATATCAAAGTATTTAATGTATAAAGACATATAGTTAAAATTTTATATAATAAAGAACTTATAAATCAATTCTTAGATACATATTTAGAATTTTTTAATAGGGTTGAAAATGAAATAAAAGATACATACACATTTTATTCTAAATTATCAAAGGTTAATAAAGTAAGAATTGCTTGGGAAAAGTGCTTTAAAAGCCCAATCCTTCAATTTGAAGATTATTGGGATATAGATAATGTAAAAGATTTGATAAAAGGGGTAAAATATCCGAAGTTTGAAGATGGTATAAGCAGTAGTGAAAAAGTTCTATTATCTATTTGGCGCCATCAATACGATGATAGTATACCGACCAAAGAATTTTTACTTTGTAGTATTAGTCATAAAGCAATTTATGAATTATATAAGGATCTAGATGAACTTAAGTTTTATTATATGAAGCAAATAGCACATAGAACTTAATTAACTGGTCTATAAGAAACACGGGGAAAGGGACTTTGTTTCACTGAGGAATTTATGATTGGGCTTGAAATGCGACAGGGGACGGTTTGCAGTGCATCTAAAAGAAGGGACAAGGGGATAGGTTGTTTGTCCCAATTAATAGAAGATAATACACTATTCTTAAAGTGATATTTAGAGGGACCGAAAACCTGTCCCTCTGTCCCGTTCTTTTCAAATCCCGAATATCTGGCAAACTGTAGGAGGATACGATGAATTCAAGTTATATAACATTGCCCGACTGGGTTTATGCATAAAAAGTCGATGGGGATGGTCTTTTTTGTCACAAAAATTTTTCACCTTAAAAGTTGTCAAACAGGACCGTCCCTAGTGTCTGTTCTAGTGTCTGTTAAGATTGCCGCAAAAACATATTTGGAGATCTTGAATCATGAAACCTGTCCCACTGTTTCAGAGAGGATAAAAATGATTTACTAATCATTAAATGGCAAAATTCAATAGCGCGAAGTAAAGGTATGAGAGAAACTATGAAAATCCATAAAAACCCAAATTGTAAAAAAGTCAGAGGAAGTCATATTTTAGAAGTTAGCTGCGCCTACTGCAAATGTTTTATTGCAAAATATCAAAAAGTTGGCGAAAGCAACTTTGTTAAAATGTATAATGAGCGAATCATAGAAGGGTCTATTGACTTTTCCCTTTATCATGGAGCGATATTCTGTCCCAACTGCGGAGAGCGTATTGCGACAAGATACATAACAAAAATGGATAAAAAAGAAGCATACAGGTTTGTTCCTTCGGCATTCAACAAAAAGAAATTAGAATGAGCCAAGGGACGTTTTGCAATGCATCTAAAAAAGTGGACACTATCCCCACCCAAAATGGATTTAATTTTTAGGCGAGTTGCTGTCTAAAAGTGATTGGAGATAAACCACGTAACCTTTTCTGGGTACGTTCATGATTGTAATATACGATGTATTCTTCTGTTGCTTCGAAGACGTCTAAGAACGACCTAAATGATTTTTTTCTAACTCTGACACATTCACACTTAAAATGACTAAAAAAGTTCTCTGCAATGGCGTTATCCCAACAATTGCCTTTACGCGACATGTTTGCAATAATGCCTTTTTCATTTAAGAGTTCTTGATAGCTTTTATTGGTGTAGTGTATGCCTTGATCACTGTGTAATAATGCTCCGACTACTGTTCGCTTTTCCGAAAGACTTCTTACTGAGTCAGGTAACGGTTCTTTGACTCATGACAATGGACATAAATAGTAGATTTTTTGCAGGGCAATGAGGGCGGAAGGATAGTCAAAAATTTGCACCGTTTGACCCGATACGCAGAACCGTATCATCTTTAACGGCGAAAATCCTGCGAAGTATAATTTTCGCAGGATTTTTTATATATATCGTAAATAAGGTCATGCCGCCCTCATTTTTTTAAAGCAAGAGTCCGCCAGACACTTCAATGTCCTGGGCTGTGACCCAGCCGAAATCATCGGACAATAAGTTCACAATTACCTTGGCAATATCTTCAGGTTGTCCGATTCTGCCGAATGCAGATTGCTCAGCCAGCGGTTTGATTAATTCAGGATGTTTATCGAATACTCCATCGCCAAAATTGCTGTGAGTAGGACCAGGAGAAACTGCGTTGACCCGAATTTTGCGCGCTGCAAGTTCTTTAGCAATGTAGCGAGTCCAAGATGACAACGCTGCTTTTAACGAGCCGTAGGCGGAGTACCCTGGAAATGATTGATTCTTGGATGTGCTCGAGGTATTTACGATGGCTCCAGCATCCTCCATGAATTGGATTAGATGTTGTGTTAAGAAGACGGGTCCTTTGAAGTTCGTATTAAGAATCTTGTCGAAGTACTCTTCACTCATCTCAATGAACATCATGGGTCCACCAATACCGCTATTATTGACTAAGTAATCAAAAGTCGTTCTGTCCCAAACCTCTTTGAGGTTCTTTTTTACTTCTTGAACGAAAACCTCGAATGTTGATCTTTGAGTCAGATCCAATTTCAGTGCTACAGCCCGAACTCCATTATTCTTTTCAATTTCCTTAACAACAGCTTCTGCTCTATCCTTATAGGAATTGTATGTGAGAATGACGCTAATTCCGCGCTTGCCAAGCTCGAGCGCGGTTGCTTTTCCAATGCCATTACTTCCACCTGTTACGATTGCGATTTTCATAAGATCCTCCTTATTTTTGCTATTCGATCTTAATTTATTTTAGCTGTTTATGTTGAAATAACCTAGATCCAATTGTGCCTTTTAATTGCCTAAAACCACCACGAATACATAAAGAAATTCCAGGCTGATTCTTTATTTATTGCCATCATAGAAGCCTAAAAATGCCATGAAGCTCAGAAGTGTGTTGGGGAATAGGAAGTCATGTGATAAAATAGGTGTATGAATAAAATATTAGATGAAATTATCGATTTAATGAAAAGAGCAGGTACCCGACCAATCGAGACCGGAATACCTGGACTAAGCATGATTAAGGGGGACATTCCTACACATCAGCTTGCAGCGCTCTACAAGCCGATGATCGGTTTTACGGTTCAAGGAACAAAGATTCTTTCAATTGGGGAACATAGTACTGCCCTAAAAGGGCCCTCATATTACGTGTTACCGGTACATGTTCCTGCAATAGCGAGTGTACATTCAGGATGTGATGGCCGTCCTTACATGTCCCTCGGTCTTGAATTAAATCAGAATGTTCTTCAGAGTTTGCTAAGAGATATTCCTGAAGATCTAATGCCAACTGCTTCTGAGAATTTCGCAGCTTGTGAAATAGACATCGAACTCATGGAGGCATGGCTGCGGCTATTGCGATTAACGAAAACTCCAAGAGATATTCCAGCGCTTGCACCGGCTTATGAACGCGAAATCCTTTATCGCGTTCTGATGGGACCGCAAGGATGGTATCTGAGGCAACTTGGCCTTAGAGAAAGCAATTTTTCTAAGATTTCTCAGACTGTCAAATGGCTTCGCGATAACTATATGAAGCCATTTGATGTCGGTGAGATTGCATCAAAAATTGGTATGGCTGTAAATACCTTTCACCGTCAGTTTAAACGGGCAACAGGTTTAAGCCCAATTCAATTTCAAAAGCAGTTAAGGCTCTTAGAGGCCAGAAACCTCATTGCATTTGAGGGGTATGCAGTGGCAAGTGCCGCATATCAAGTTGGCTATCAGAGTCCCTCACAGTTTAATCGAGAGTATTCCCGCTTCTTCGGTGCAACTCCAGCTCGGGACACTGAGAGGCTAAGACGTGGCATGGGGGATGGCTTTTGTCCAGCTCAATAAAATATACTATACCATTCTTAAAGTGATAGGGAAGACATGGATGGTGGTATTGTCTTATTGAAAAATTCTACAGATGGCGTAGAGACGGGGTTGCAGACAATACAATCGGTTGATAGTTAATATCAGCAACCCCGTCCCCGTGACAACCAAGAGGAATGGCGAGAGAAAAGCGGTCTTTCGTTTAAAAAGTTTTTTAACACCAGCGGACTTTTGTATAAGTCAATGCAATTGAAGGACAAGCTACCCACTATGTCCGATGCAGAGATGATCGCCATGCTTGCAACGGATGGGATGTTAGTCAAACGGCCTATTTTAGTTGCGGGCAACAGGGTTTTGGTAGGATCTAAGAAGGATGATTGGGAGCAAGTTAAATAGTTTAAATTCGCCGTTACCAATGATATGCAGAACCGTATCATCTTTAACTGCGGAAAATAGGTCTGACTTTTGCAAAGGATTTATTTATCCATTACAATAGCCTGTACCGCTGGATAAGTAAGTATGAAGAGTATGGGAGAAATGCGTTTCTAGGTCATGGAAGCGCACTTTACAATTCTCAGTATAAAATAAAGAAACTCAAACGGGAAAATGAAGAGCTTAGAGTAGAGCTAGAATTGTTTAAAAAATCCGTCTCTTTTTTTAAATAGGTTGATTTTTTAGTATTGACAAATATAAAAAATTAACCTAAGATATGGATAATATAATAAAGAAGATATTTTGCTGATCAGGAAACTGAAGGCGGAAAAACAGATAACTACTGTTTCTCCGCCTTCAGTTTTTTACTGTATAGATTATTAGAATTATATGACAGGGAATATACAGTAACTGAAAATCATGAAAAAGAAATCCTATAAGAAATAGCAGTGAGTAATCAAAAAAAAGTAATGGAGGAATTTTATATGTCACAGACAAAAAAAGAATTGGTGCAAGCGGCACTAAATAATCAACCTGTGGAGCGTGTTCCAGTGGGGTTCTGGTTTCACTATCTGGCGGATGAGTCACATGCAAATGCATTTATTGATCCGAATCTTGCTAGCCAGAACATAGCCGGTCATCATGCTTTCTATGAAAGTTTTAAGCCGGATTTTGTAAAACTTATGAGTGATGGTTATTTTATTTATCCAAATGAAGGATTGCAAAAGGTAAGCTCAGTTCAAGATCTTAGAAATATTCGTCCTCTTGGACCAAACCATCCGTGGATTGAAAAACAGGTTGAACTCGTAAGGAATCTACAAGATATTTTTGGTGATGAGGTACTGACCTTCTACAACATATTTGCGCCGGCCCGTTATCTAGAATGGTCGTTGCCTACTTATGAAAAAAATATTCTCGGTGACTTTATCGCAGAGGATAAGGAAGCATTTAAGGTGGCGCTTGCAGTTGTGGCAGAGGACGTAGCTTCCTTGGCTAAGCGGATTATCAAAGACGGCGGTGCCGACGGTATTTATTTCAGTGTTCAGAACATTGATGATGGTCGGATTACGAATTCCGTATATAAGGATGTCATTGAGCCAGGTGAACAAGGGGTTTTGGCGGCGGCCAATGAAGTGAGTGACAACAACATTCTCCATATCTGCGGTTATGAAGGTCATCATAATGACCTTAATTGGTATACGGATTACAAAGCAAAAGCTTATAACTGGGCGGTCAAGGTTGAAAATATATCACTTGAGGCCGGTAAAAAAATCTTCGGTGGTAAAGCTGTTATCGGCGGTTTTGGTAATGCAAAAGACGATGTATTATACAACGGCACAGAGAAAAGCATTACTGACGAGACAACAAAAATTCTACAGAATGCTGGCCGCAGGGGCATCATCTTAGGCGCTGATTGCACGGTGCCGAGTAGTATCGATTTGGCCCATTTAGAGTGGGTGCGACAAGCAGCTCGTTCTTAGTCCTAATGATCAAATCTTTGCTAGCTGTGAAGATAATAGCATACTACCATGGTAACTAAAAGGAGGAAAACAATATGAATTTTATAAAATCAAAAAAAGTTCTTGGCATCGTTCTTACAACAATTATCGCTATAGGGCTGGTCGGTTGCGGGGGCGAGAAGGCTACCAAAGGGAACGATGGTGGTCAGGGGCAAAAGGTTGTCCGTATCGCACATACACAGACCTATGTACCATATGATTTCGTTAATGATAAGGGTGAATCCGATGGTTTTGAGGTGCAGGTACTTAAAGAGGTGGCAAAGCTTTTGCCGCAATATAAATTTCAATTCGTGCCGACCTCCGATGACGATTTACTGATTGGCGTGGAATCTGGTAAGTACAATGTAGGTATTAAGGGTGCATGGTATACTGAGCAACGCAAGGATAAATTTATCTTCCCGAAAGAGCCGGTTGGTGCTAGCATCATCGGTTTTGCCTTCCGCAAAGAAAATGCAGATCAGATAAAGGATATCGAATCCTTTGCTAAATTCAGTGGAAAACTTGTGCCGATTGCACCACAAAACGCACAGTATGCTGTCATTGACAACTTCAATAAATCCCATGCTGATAAACCAATCAAGCTCGTATCCTCTGAAGCGTTCACTATTGCCGATGCTTATACTTGGGTGCTTGAAGGCCGCTATGATGCATACCTGGATATTGATTTGAGTTATAAAAATAATGTTGAAAAAGAAAGCGGTCCCTACCACAATCTCGCTGATAAACTCTCTTATGTGCGTTATAAAGCGATCAAAACCTATCCGTTATTCAATAAAAAAGACCAACAGTTTGCTGATGACTATGACAAAGCTTACCAAAAGCTCAAAGAAAGTGGCAAAATTCTTGAATTAGAACAGAAGTATTTTGGAGAAGATGTTTTTCAATATGTAAAAGATTAAAGTTGAGGAATGATAGGAATGAGACCATTTAATCCGCAATTTATCCTAGATGTCATACCAAATCTATTGCCGTTTTTGTGGGTGACATTGGCGGTAGTGCTGGGAACTGTATTTTTCGGTTCACTCCTCGGTTTCGTGTTATCATGGGCAAAACTGAGCCAGAAAGCGCGCTATCGCTGGTTGGCAGATGGCTATATCTATATCATTCGTTGTACACCGTCAATCGTGCTCCTGTTTATCATATTTTATGGTCTACCGAAGTTCTGGCTTGAAGTACTTGACACGGATATTAACGACTACGACAAGATTTTCTTTGTTCTAGTTACGTTTACCCTGTTATTTGCCGCACCGATATCTGAGGTTATGCGTTCAGCCTACGAGGCGATTGATCACGGGCAGTATGAAGCGGCAGTCAGCATCGGGCTTACGCCATGGCAAGCATTTTACCACATCGTCCTGCCGCAGGCGACGGTCGTTGCACTGCCAAACTTCGGAAATTCTGTGATTGAGCTGATGAAAGAGGGTTCCCTTGCCTATACGATTGGACTCATTGATCTGATTGGCAAAGGGCAGCTCATCATTTCCCAGAATTACGGAGCCTATGCTTTAGAAACATATTTATCATTGTCTTTTATTTATCTGCTGCTTACGCTGGGGGTAGAAAAATCATTTTTACGTTTGGAACATGTATTTTCCCGGCAAAAGAAAGTAGTCTAGGAGGCAGACGATGGATATAAATTATCAGTTTTTAATAAAAACATTTTATCTTGTACTGGCGGCTGTGCCGATGACTCTCAACATCACGGTTGTATCACTCTTGATTGCCATGCCGTTGGCGTTTTACTTGGCGGTCATCAGAATGCGTTCTGGGAAATATATCAAGCCGCTAATCAGCGCTTATATTACCTTTGTGCGTGGCACGCCAATTGTTCTGCAAATTCTTATCATCTACAGTATTCTACCAAGTTTCCTGAATAACATCGCAAAAACTTTTGCCTTGCAAGTCAATGTATTTGACTGGAATCCAATCATTTATGCGTACATCATTTTTTCACTTAATACGACGGCACTTTTGTGTGAGGTGTTTCGCTCTGCGCTTGGCAGTATAAATAAGGGACAGCTAGAGGCCGCATTGTGTGTTGGTATGACGACCGTGCAAGCATATCGGCATATCATCATCCCCCAGGCACTAGTTGTAGCGATGCCGAATATATGCAACATTACGGTAAGGCTTATCAAGGGAACTTCCCTCGCATTCTTAATGACGGTTAAGGATATGACCGCTGTCGCCAAGATTGCAGCGTCTTATGGCTACAATTACATTGAAGCGTATATGGATGTTTTTATCGGTTATATTATTGTCTGCTCCATTGTGCAGATCCTATTCCACTTCGCGGAAAAACACGTCGGAAAGTTTCGTCTCATCAAGCAAAAGTAGGTGTAAATATGTTGAAAATCACAAATGTCCATAAAAAATACAACGATAATGAAGTCCTGAAGGGGGTTGATATCACTGTTGACAAAGGTGATGTCATTGTCATCCTCGGACCGAGTGGCTCAGGCAAGACAACCTTACTTCGGTGTATAAACTTTCTTGATCGTGCCGACCAAGGCGAGATGGAATTCGATGAATACCATCTGAAGCTGAATAATGCATCGACGAGCGAAGTGAGGAAAATCCGTCAGAAAACCGCATTCGTCTTTCAAAATTATAATTTATTCCAAAATAAGACGGTATTAGAAAATGTCACGGCTGGACTTATCATCGGCCGTAATATGGAAAAGAAAGAGGCCGTTGCTCTTGCCTTGAAAGCTCTTGCTAAAGTCGGTCTATCTGATCGCGTGGATTTCTATCCATCCCAGCTTTCCGGAGGGCAACAGCAACGCGTCGGTATTGCGAGAGCAATTGCTGTAGAGCCGGATGTTATCCTGTTCGATGAACCTACATCAGCTCTCGATCCAGAGCTGATCGGCGAGGTGCTGAGTGTCATCAAGAAGCTTGCTCAAGAAGGGACGACAATGATTATTGTAACCCATGAAATGAAGTTTGCTGCTGATGTTGCGACGCACGTCATCTTTATGGCCGATGGCAATATCATCGAAGAGGGGATGCCGAAAGATATATTCCAGCGCCCCAAGGAAGAACGCACGCGAAACTTTTTACGACGTATCCTGCCACCACAGGTGGAATACAATATTTGAACTACGATAACGCTTTTTGCGGCAGGGGAAAACAGGGGACAGGCGAAGTGTTTCAAAACACCACACCTGTCCCTACGTTTTACATATTTGGTAAGACGAGGGTGTCTTTTTAAATTGCTCAACGTCAATATAGTATGCAAGTGATACAATCTTTTATTCTGATAGGCTTTTTTATATGGCTTGGAGAAAATATAGCAACTTTCTTAGGTGCGTGGAAATATCCAGACCAATTGGAAACATGGCAGCTGGTTCATGTTGGCAAGATAAGCTCGTGGTATCTCTTGGTTGTTATTAGTATAATCATTGTTGTTAATTTGAAACACTTCACATATGGAGACGGAAAATCTAGCAAAAAATTTAACTGCAGAATCGATAAAAGTGGTTATACCTAAAATCAGGGAAATCGTCGAACCATACCGATGAATCAAAGGGACGGTTTCTTGACTCACTCTTAACTGGAATCATGGAGGGATAAGCTCATTGTAGGATGATAAATCAAGAGGCTATATCGTTAGTTGGGAAGGCACGGGACCAGAATTAATAAACTTGTTTAATTGATTTAATTGGCGTAAAATAGGTTTCGCCGTTAGAGATGATACGCAGAACCGTATCATCTCTAACGGCGAATTTTGAGATAACCTTCAATTGCAGGGTTATCTCTTTTTTGTGATGAAATGGCAGTTCAGGCTTGCTTGACACAAGTCTACAGATGAAAGTTTATTTTCACAATATCCCCTCTCTCGCAAACCATTTCTAGCTAAATTCGAGAAATACTTAATGATCGTGACTCGGCAACTATTTCCGGAAGTTTCAGAGAGACAGCAACTTTGAATACTTGCTGTTCGCAATAAATAGAGCAATAACCGTGATATTTGGCTGTTAATGTTTTCACACTAGAAAGCCCGATACCGTGATCATCGCCACTTTTTGAAGATACGAAACTATCGCCTTGGCGCAGGATGGAGCCACTATATGAATTTGATATTTTAATTACAAGATGCCCTTTAGCTATGCTGGTCTTTATGTCAATATAACGCAATTGATCTCTAGGAACTTTGCCACAGGCCTCAATAGCATTTTCCATACAATTGCCAAGAATAATGCACAGATCTTGATCATCAATACCCAAATCATCAGGCAGATGCAGATTTGTATTCACAGCAATCTCTTGTTGTTTAGCTAATTTTAGGTAATGATTGATAAGGGCATCAGCAGATTGGTTGCAACAAATTTTAGGGATAGCAGTGTCATCATATCGATTGCATAGCTGGCTTAAGTAATGCTCTGCAGCAGCGGAATTGTTCTTAGCTAACAGTTCTAGGGATGTCACAAGATGATGACGCAAGTCATGGCGCATTGTTTTCGCAGTGTTAATACTATCGTTTAGGTTGCGGTAATGCTCTCGTTGCAGAGCCAGTTGTTTTTCTGCTTGCTGGTTACGTCTTGTCTGGTCAATTGCCGTGGTAATCAGATAATAGGTAAAAATAATCAACAAAGTACTAACTGCTAGAGGAATAAAATTATCTAGCAAATAAGATCTTTTCACCCCATAAAATGCCAGCAGCACAAATGACAATAGTGGAAAACAGGTAAAACTGAAATTTCTCTGATCGATAATCTCAATAATATTGCTAACATGGGGTGATACATATTTTTTTATCAAAGGCAAAGATGCTAATTCAAGTACAAGACCTATTAAAGTTAAACCACCCCAAAAATGGTTAAAGAATAATTGCTCTAGAAAGAAAAAGATAAGAAAATTAAACTGGGAAAGTGAAAAAGTCATAAAAAAGACAAAAAGCTTAGCATGAATTGTTTCTTTAAAAATCAGTGCGCAAGGGATTATATATAATGAGCCCAGTATGTAGCCAAGCAAAAAGGGATCAGGGATAATTGATTTCAAAATGCCGCGTAAAAAGTAAATAGTGATCCAGGTAACAGTTAAGGCAGTCATTTGAAACCAGAAAGGACGCTTTGGAGTTAAAAATGTATAAAACAGCAAAATATTTGTTATTAAAAATACAGCTCTGCTCAAATTAATTAGTAGTATCGTATTGTCTAGCAATATAATCTCCCCTATTACCTGCATATTAAATTAAATTGTAGATTGTAAGATTGAAATGTAAACATCAAGTGAAATGGTTAAAGTAGCATAGTGAGCATTACATGATTTTTGATAATTCTTCTTCAAAACATGCTGTGTGCGGGTTTAGCCTCTTAGAAGGATTATCTATATTACTGCAGAAAATATTGTATAATTAGTGTATTTCAGGTATGAAAATTAACAGAGCGTCAGTTAGATGAATCTGGTTACGAGGTGGCAACATATGCTAATCATCGCGATTTGTGACGATAATGCTGCAGACAGAAGAAAGCTGCATGAAACGATTAAAAACTATTTGGGGCAGCAGGGTATCAAAGCTAAATTCTTTGCTTACGATAATCCAGACAAACTAAATTCAGTTATCGAGAGTAATATGATGCGTTTTGACATCATATTTCTGGATATTATTATGGACGAGATGAATGGAATAACATGTGCACGGATAATCCGTAAACAGGACAAATTAGTTAACATTATATTTCTGACAAGTTCAACAGACTATGTTTATGAAGGATACGAAGTCAACGCAACGGGTTATCTGGTAAAACCGATAAAGATAGATCAGTTAGCTCGGGTTATGGAAAGGGCAATAGCCCAGATCGAAAATGTAGAGAAAGCAAGTATTTGTATCACTTGCCGCGGTGTAACTCAAAGAATACCGACAAGTAATATCCTTTATTTGGAAAGTGAGAATAATAAAGTTAATATTGTTTTAGCAAAAACAGAGGAAAAAATAAGCGTTTATACTAAACTGGACGAATTTGAACAAATTCTGCTTTCAAACCCATTTATCCGATCACACAAGAGCTTTTTGGTCAATTTCTTATATATCGAGAAATATGAAAATGATAGATTTGAATTAAATAATGGAAAAGTCATACCAATTAGTCGAAAAAATAAAGATAAAGCAAGAGAGTCCTTTTACAATCTTCTAAATAACTTATAGTCAGTATTATGCCATGTGTCATTAGATACATGGCTTTTTATTCTTTTTCTTCCTATCTTCGCCAATTTCACCAAAAAACCTGCAATTTTCCCTATACGGAATTAATAACTGTAAGATTTAGCTAAAATTAATATGATTACGGACTGCAGTACTTGCAATCTAATTTGCAAAAGGGGCGCTGTATCCATTAAGAAAGCAGTTACTATGGAAGAAAATGAGGAGGATCAGATTTGTTTACCATTTCTAAACAACTAAACAAGCTGCTGGCCTCTTTTCTGGCGTATAGTGCTGACTATACTTTTATTTTGGTTTGCCTATACCAAAGGTAGATATCAGCAATCGGTTTATTTGTTAGTATGGAATTTAATGGAAATTATGCAACTTCTCGCTTCTCATTTTTCACTACATTAAGGAGGTATTCCCTATGCAAAGAAAATGGCGCCGCGCCTGGCTGCGCGGCAAACCGCACTACATGCGGTACAAACCGGTGCGTACAGCGCCCACGGGCAGTATAAAAGCCAAAGTCTATGACTTGACTGTAAAAGCTGCCAAAAAACTTGCTCCGGTAGCAGCGGCCGCCGGGATTTTCCTGAGCAGCCTAACAGGTGTGCAGGCTAGCCCCACAGGCGGCAGCATTACGGCAGGGACAGGCAGTATCACCGGGCAGGGGACCAATCATGTCACCATTAACCAGACCAGCGATAAGCTGGCGGTTAATTGGAACAGCTTTAGTATCGGCAGCGGCGAAAAAGTGCAATTTATTCAGCCGGGTGCTTCCTCCATCGCCCTTAACCGGGTGCTGGGCAATAACGCCTCGGCGATTTACGGACAGCTCAGCGCCAATGGCAAGGTCTTTCTCCTTAACCCGAACGGCGTACTCTTTGCCCAGGGCGCGCAAGTAAGCGTCGGCGGCCTGGTGGCCTCGACCTTGAATCTCAGCGACCAAGACTTTATGAACGGCACATACAGCTTTAGCGGCGACAGCCAGCAAGGGGTACTCAATCAGGGGAATATTACGGCAACAAACGGCGGCTATGTGGCGCTCTTAGGCAAAAGCGCCGCCAATGAAGGCGTTATCCTGGCCAAGGAAGGCACTGTAGCATTAGGCGCAGGCAGCAAGATCACCTTAGACTTTACCGGCGACGGTCTGCTGACCTTGTCGGTTGATGAGAGCAAGGTCAAGGCCGAGGTCAAAAACAGCGGCCTGATCAAAGCCGATGGCGGCCTTGTCGTCATGAACGCCAAGGCGGCAGATACCCTGACCGGCTCGGTTGTCAACAACACAGGCACAATAGAAGCCAGAAGCGTTACCAGTAAAAACGGCGCTATTATCCTAACCGGCGATAGTGTGACCAATACAGGTACCCTTGACGCCAGCGGCAAACATGCCGGCGAAACCGGCGGCATGGTCAAAGTGCTGGGCGATACCGTACGGCTAGCCGCCGGTGCCACCATTGACGTTGCCGGCGACCAGGGCGGCGGCACGGCCCTCGTCGGCGGCGCATACCAGGGCGGCGCCAGCGAATACGCGGCCACCAAAACCGTGGTCGAACAAGGGACAAGCATTAACGCCGATGCGCTGACTGACGGAAATGGCGGGCAGGTCGTCGTCTGGGCCAATGACACCACCAGCTTTGCCGGCGGCATTTCGGCCAAAGGCGGCAAAAATGGCGGCAACGGCGGCAGTGTTGAAACCTCAGGCAAGAAAACCCTGACAGTGGCCGATACCGCCAGTGTCAACACCACGGCGGCAAACGGCAAAACCGGCAATTGGCTGTTAGATCCGGCGGATTTTACCGTTGCAGCCAGCGACGGTGATATAACCGGCACAACGGTTGGCGGCTGGCTTGCCACCAATAATGTAACCATTCAGACAACTGACAGTGGCAGCAGTGCCAGCGGTGGCAGTGATACTGTTACCGGCGCTTTAGGCACAGACGGCAATATTTACATCAATGACACCATCACCTGGGGCAGCGGTACAACGCTCACCCTTTCGGCGTATAACAATATTTCGATCAACCGCTCCATCACCAATACCGGCGCCGGATCGCTGGCGCTTGCGTATGGGCAAAAAGCCGCTAGTTCAGGCAACACCAGCAGCTACGCCATCAATGCGCCGGTTAATTTGACAGCCGGCCAGCATTTCAGCACGAAGCTGGGCAGTGACGGCACAACGAAGCAGTTTACCGTCATCACCAGCCTGGGTAGTCAAGGCAGTACAACCGGCACTGATCTTCAGGGTATGGGAGGCAATCTGACTGGCAATTATTTCCTCGGCGCCGACATCGACGCCAGCGCCACCAGAACATGGAACGGCGGTCAAGGCTTTCAGCCGATTGGCTATGCCAGCTGGAACACATTTGGCGGCCACTTCGACGGCGGCGGGCATACGATCAGCGGATTGACCATTAACAGGAATAATACTCCGAGTTTTAGTAGTCCTCCTGATTATAAAATCGGCCTGTTCGGCCATACCAGTACAACTGCGGACATTCGCAACGTGGGGCTGGTCGGCGGCAGCGTCACCACTGCTTATGGCTACGTCGGCGGCCTTGTCGGCGAGAACAATGGTAGTATCACGAACAGCTACAACAGCAATAGTGTCTCCGGTACGTCGGGACCCGACGTCGGCGGTCTCGTCGGCTATAACTATGGCAGCATCACGAACAGCTATAACAGCGGCAGCATCACTGGCTACCAATGGGTCGGCGGTCTTGTCGGCAATCAATCTGGCGGCAGCATCGAGAACAGCTACAACAGCGGCAGCGTCAAAGGTTCCTACCGAATAGTCGGCGGCCTCACCGGCAGTAGTTCTGGCAGCATCACGAACAGCTACAACAGCGGCAGCGTCACTGGCTCCGACCAAGTCGGCGGGCTCGTCGGCTATCAATCTGGCGCCAGCATCACGAACAGCTACAACAGCGGCAACGTCACTGGTTCCACCCAAGTCGGCGGTCTCGTAGGCTATCAATCTGGCAGCATCACGAACAGCTACAACAGTGGCAGCGTCACTGGCTCCGACCAAGTCGGCGGGCTCGTCGGCTATCAATCTGGCGGCAGCGTCACGAATAGCTTTTACGCCATTACCGACGCCAATGGCAGCATCAACAACGGCGGCAGCACCGCCGGCAAATGGAGCGGCAACGCTAACGGCACAGGCAAGGCCCTGGCGGAGCTGAAAAGCGCCAGCTTCTGGACTTCGGGAGAGGGGGCGGCCTGGTCGATGGATACGGTGGGCGGCGCGGACACAATTTGGCGCATCTACGACGGCCACACCACGCCGCTGCTTAAATCCTTCCTAAAGCAGACCACCGTTAACGCCGATAACGCAAGCAAGACTTACGACGGCACTACCTCCACCACTGCCACCAACGTGACCTATTCGCCCGGCACCAAAACTGACCTGCTGTCAGGCACTCCTTCCTACATCGGCCGCGACGTGGGAACCTACGGACTGGGCGGTCTTTATTCCGGCCAGCAGGGGTATGACATCATATATGGACCGGGCACGCTGACGATCAACAAAGCCAACCTGACCCTAAGCGGCACGCGGACCTACGACGCCAGCACGGCCGTGGCGGGCAGTGTGCTGACGGCCAAGGGCGTGAACGGCGAGACCTTCGCGGTCACCGGAGAGGGGGATGCTACGAATCTCAGCAGCAAGAACGTGCAGACAGCCAGCGCTCTCAACTCTGTGACCGGACTGAGCCTGGGAACCAGCACGAATGGCGGCCTGGCGAGCAATTACAATGTGCTGAGTACGACGGGAAGCTCGGTGACGATTACTCCCAAGACGCTGACGACGGCCTTGACCGGCAGCGTGGAGAAAGTCTATGACGGCACCAATGCGGCGACGCTGACCGGCGGCAACTACAGCGCCCTCACCGGCATTATCAGCGGCGAGGATGTGTCTTTGACTATCGCAACCAGCGGCAGCTACGCCGATAAGAACGCCGGCGCAAACAAAACCGTAACCGTAAGCGGTCTGAGCTTGAGCGGGGCCGGCGCGGGCAACTACCAACTGGCATCGACCAGCCTTAGCGGCAACATCGGCAAGATCGATAAAGCCGCCCTGACCATCACCGCCGCGGCAAACACGAAAACCTATGACGGCACAACGACAGCCGCAGCCACACCGACCTATAGCGGCCTGCAAACCGGCGATAGCTTGACCGGCCTTGCCGAAGCCTATACCGATAAAAATGCCGGCAGCGGCAAAACGCTGCAAGTAAGTGGCGGCTATACCCTAACTGACGGCAATAACGGCGGCAACTATACGGTGACGCTGGTCGAGAATACGTCAGGTAAGATCGACAAAGCCGCCCTGACCATCACCGCCAAGAATGCTGAGAAAATTTATGATAAGCTCGCTTATGAAGGCGACAATGACGTTACTTTTGACGGTTTCGTCAACGGTGAAACTGGGGACGTGTTAAACGGCAGCCTGACCTATGGCGGCACTGCCCAGGGCGCTACTGAGATTGGTACGTATACCATCACCCCCGCAGGACTGACGTCAACAAACTATACCATTAGCTTCAGGGACGGCACCCTGACGATTAAACCGGCAGCTAAACCGGCAGCCATTACAGATCCCGGCTATATTGCGGCAGTGCAAAATAGGCAGCAAAGCACCGGGAACAATACGGAGGGAGCTGGCGAAAACCAGGCCTATCCGCCGGCGGCGAATGCCGCGTCCCGACAGCTGCCTGCCGGACAGGCAAGCCCCATCCAGTATAGCAGTGATACTGCCGGAACGCCGCGTGTAATTACGACTGCCGGCGAGACAGTAACCATTGCCCAGGACAGTCTGTTGCAGCTTGCTACCAATCCCGTACAAAAAGAGATTGCGGTGTATCAAACGATAAACGGCAGTTCGGCGCTGGCCGGTGTCTACCAGGTAGACGGCAGCCAAGGTTCGCTCACTTTACGTAATAGTGACACGTCTTTCACGCCTGTTTCGCCGGCGATGTCGGCACCTGCAGCCGCTCAAACAGAGACTGCCTCCTTCCAACTGACTGACAGCAGAGGAAATACAGCGAACTTTACCATAGCGTATACTGGCGGCAGCTTGTATATCCAGGGCGCTAACGCTACAGCCGCCGATATGCTAAACCAAAGCCAGCAGCTAATCACAGCAACATCGCTTGTCGCGGCTCAAGATAAGCTGGGTATCGATATAAACAATTTACAAGCGGTGCATTTAGTGAAATGAGCGTAAACAAAGGAGTGTGCTTTTGTTGAATAAAGAAATCTTTGCCGACGGCATCAGTGCCGTCCATGTTACCGGCAATCTGGTCCGCATCGATCTCATGACAGTGCAGCCGTATCTAACCAGCGACAATGGCCAGCCAGTTGTTGAAGTGAATAAGCGCATTATCATGCCGCTGGAAGGCTTTGTGCAGTCCTTAGCAGTCCAGGACAATATAGTCAAACAACTGATCGATGCCGGAGTATTGAAAAAGAATGAAGTGCAAGAAGAAAATCAGCCTCATAATTCGTAAGCAAAGGATGATACCATGCGTAAAATTGTCTCATATCATATTAAAAAAATGTGTCCCCTCGCCGCCGCGGTATGCCTCCTATTGACGACGCCTGTCAGTGCTGCCCTGCCGGAGCAAAATGACAACAGCACCATGCTGGGGGGCATCAAGGAGCATACCCTGCCGCCGCAGGAGCAAGTCAAACCGCAAATCGAAGTAAAACAGAAAGAACCGGCCATGCCGGCGCAATCCGACCAAACCAAAATTCACGTGGAAAAAATCAGCATCACCGGCCAAGCACTTTACAGCGAAGCTGACCTACAGCCGCTCATCAAAGACGCCTATGGCAAGGAGTTGACCCTCGGCGAACTGGAAGTCTATGCCCGGCGCATTACCCAGTATTTCCGGGAACAAGGCTATCTTGTTGCCAGGGCTGTTATTCCCGCCCAGACGATTGAAAATGGTGCCGTAACCATCCAGGTGCTGATCGGACAATACGACCAAATTCAGGTGCAGAATGATTCCGCCCTGCGTCAGACGGCGATTGATCGTGTGCTAAGCCCCCTGAAAAACGGCGATTATATCCAAAAGGAAACTCTGGAGCGGACGCTGTTGCTGTTATCCGCTACGGACGGTATCAGCAGCAAGGCGACCTTAACGGCGGGCGGCACACCCAGCACATCCAATCTGGTGATCTCGTTAACCGATACGGCCAAAGCCACCGGACAAGCCTATATCGACAATCATGGCAGCCGGTATACCGGCAAAAACCGGTTTGGCTTCAACTATAATCTCCACAACCTCAGCGGGGAAGGCGACACACTTTCTCTTGGCGCTATTTTAGGCAAAGACATGGATGATTACAGCCTGTCCTATCAACTGCCCACCGGCGGCGGGGGGGCCAAGCTAGGAATCGGCTACTCCCGGTCGCATTATACGCTGGGTGAAACCTTTGCCGATCTTGATGCCAGCGGCATTGCCAAGACCACCAGTATCTACGAAAGCGTTACCCTTAGGCGTTCCCGCGACTTAAATCTCACAGGTCGTATTGGCTTTGACCATAAAGACCTGGAAGATCGTATTAACTACTTTGGCTCCAACAGCCGCAAGTCTGCCGACATCTGGAAACTCGGCGTAAGCGGCGACAGCCGAGATAATATGGGGGGCGGCGGCTACAATAGCTTTGGCCTTACCTTCTCGCTGGGACAACTCGACATGGATTCGCCGGATGCGGTTACCAATGACAGTAGCGCTCACACCGCCGGACATTATAATAAAACCAACCTGAATCTCTACCGGATACAAAGCGTGAACAACCGCCTTAACCTCCATCTATCGTTTGCTGGGCAACTGGCCAGCAAAAACCTGGACTCTTCCGAAAAAATCTCCCTCGGCGGGCCAAGCGGTGTCAGAGCCTATCCGGTCAATGAGGCCTCCGGCGATGAAGGCTATGTGGCGACAGGCGAACTGCGCTGGAACCTGCCTGACCCCCGTGTGCAATTAACAGCCTTCGTTGATGGCGGGCATGTTACGCTCAATAAAAGCCCCTGGACAAAGGATGCCAACAGTCGCACCTTGTCCGGCGCCGGTCTGGGTTTTATTTTCAGCCGTCCCGGCGACTATGCCCTGCGGCTTGACTACGCCTGGAAACTGAGTTCCAGTGAGGCTGTTTCCGACACCGACCGTGCCGGCCGCTTCTGGCTGCAAGGAGTCAAGTATTTTTAGCCCATTCTCGAAGAAGAGGCGACGGAACCCCAAGGAAGACGATGGTTCTTTTTGTCAATTATCCCAAAAAGAACCAAAAAGGACTATGCCCCTATGCTGCGTGAGACTCGGGAGAGTGACGGCTTCCTAAACCGTCCGAAACTCGCTTCGCTCAAACACAGACGGTTCTTAACGGAAGCCGCCCCTCCCCCGGCCTGCGGCCCGTCTCCCTC
>JAQSXM010000319.1 GCA_029256645.1 Sporomusa sp.
GCCAGCTTATCTGTCAGTGTCAGTGTTACCGGAACAATTAATAATACAGTTGTGACATTATCAAGCAGTGCCGAAGCTGCAGCTGTAATAAACGAAAGGAGTGCCAGCAGACGCAATGGTTCGCCCTTGGTTATCTGAGCAGACCAGATGGCAACCGCCTCAAAGACGCCGGTGCGGC
Source organism: Sporomusa sp. (assembly GCA_029256645.1). The sequence goes on from JAQSXM010000319.1 coordinate 179, forward strand.
GGGTGATGGTGACCAAAATCATCATACCGGTTAACAGCCCAATTGTGTTAAAGTCAATATCATCTTTAAGCGCTGTTTCCTGGGTTAAGAAGCCGAGTAACAGCATGAGGATGCCACCGCCCATGGCAACAACCATGCGATGGAATTTTTCCCAGATGATTAGTGCATAGGTAGCCAGGAAAACAACAATAGAACCCCAAAAAGCTAAATCGTGCAAAGTAAGATGCCTCCTCAAGGTAACGGTCATTAAAACAGAGAAAGGAGAGTCTTAATGGCAGACTCTCCCTATCCGGAACCATTTCATTATAAAAATAATACGTCATCTTACCTTCGAAGTCAACCTTGCCTACCCTTATGAGTTATAAATTCATTGACACCAGACCCTGTTTTGGTTATCATAATAATTACAAAAAAATAATGGTTTTTTAGAGGAGGAGCCTGTCACCAAGGGTTCCTTCTGTTTTTTTGTATAGTTAGAAATACAGGAGGAGCTGCTTTAGGGCTTCTCCTGTATTTTGACTATAAAGGAGTGTTGGCACTGATTCCAATTCTATAAATTTGGATAAAGTAAGTTCAATAAATACATGGTAGAAGGAGCGGAAAAATGAACATTAGTCAGGAAGTCATTGCTGTTGGCGTTTTCCTTGTGGCCTATGCCTTAATTATCTCGGAAAAAATTCACCGTACCGTTGTTGCCTTGGCTGGGGCAGTGCTTGTTATTATGCTAGGGGTACTGAGTCAGGAGCAGGCGATTCATCATATTGATTTTAATACATTAGGGTTATTAGTAGGAATGATGGTTATTGTGGCAATTACCGGTGAAACAGGACTCTTTCGCTTTTTAGCCATTTGGGCTGCCAAGGCGGTTAATGGTAATCCATTAAAACTAATGATTGCCTTATCTGTAATCACTGCTTTGGCGTCAGCTCTTTTGGACAATGTCACAACCGTACTTTTGACTGTTCCGGTAACCCTAAGTATCACTAAACAGCTCAATGTTAAGCCGACCCCTTATTTGATATCACAAATCATTGCATCAAATATTGGCGGAACAGCTACTCTGATCGGGGACCCGCCCAATATCATGATCGGCAGCGCTGTGAAAGAATTAAGTTTTTTGTCTTTTGTTAATAATCTTGCTGCCATATCCATGCTGATTCTCGTGGTAAATATTGTGTTGCTTACCCTGATTTATCGTAATCAGCTCAAAACAACTAAAGAGTTAAGTGAAAAGATTATGAGTCTTGATCCGTATAAACAATTAAAAAATGTGAAGCTGCTTAAAATTAGTTTAGCCGTGCTGGCGCTTACAATAACCCTCTTCTTTTTACACCAGCAGCTCCATTTAGAATCGGCTACAGTAGCTATTTTCGGCGCCACCTTGCTGATCATCCTTGCCAGAAAAAATTCGGATCAGGACCTGGAGCATATATTCCACAAGGTTGAATGGGTAGCCCTCCTTTTTTTCGTGGGTCTGTTTATGTTGGTCGGCGGACTGGTCGAGACCGGGGTAATCTCCCTTATGGCTCAGAAAGCATTTGAACTCACGGCAGGTAATCCGACAACGACGGCTATGTTGATCTTATGGCTGAGCGCTCTTGCATCGGCTTTTCTTGACAACATTCCTTTCGTTGCTACAATGATTCCCCTGATTAAAGAAATGGGTATTATGGGAGTCACAAATCTGGAGCCGCTCTGGTGGAGTCTGGCGCTTGGTGCTTGTCTGGGCGGCAATGGTACTCTTATTGGGGCAAGTGCCAATGTAATTGTGGCAGGACTGGCAGCGCAGGAGGGATACCCCATCTCCTTTGCTAAATTTATGAAAGTTGGTTTTCCTCTGACGATGCTCTCTGTGCTTATAGCAAGTATCTATGTCTACTTTCGGTATCTTATTTGATCGGGGAATAAGGGCAATAATAAAACCGCCAAACTATGCAGGTTTGGCGGTTTCTTATTATTGCTTTTTCATCCGTTCAAGTATAACCCTTGCGGCATGCACCCCACTGGCACTGGCCTGGGATAAGCCCCGGGTAATGCCGGCACCGTCGCCAATGGCAAACATGTTTTCAATCTCAGTTTCCAACTCGCCGGTCAGCTTAAGGCGTGAGCTATAGAATTTGACCTCAACCCCGTAGAGCAAGGTGTCATCATTGGTCATGCCCGGGGCAATTTTATTGAGGGCATAGATCATCTCGATAATGTTGTCCAGGTGGCGTTTCGGCAGAACAAGGCTTAAATCACCAGGCGTAGCCTTTAGGGTTGGCTGGGTGAAACTCTGGGATAGACGGTGCTCATTTGTGCGTCGGCCTTTTAACAGGTCGCCAAAGCGCTGTACCAGCACGCCGCCGCCAAGCATATTGGAGAAGGAAGCAATACGTTTGCCGTATTGGTGCGGCTCGGTGAAGGGCTCGGTAAACTTGTTGCTGACCAATAATGCGAAGTTGGTGTTTTTGCTGTGCAGCTTTTCATCCCGGTAGCTGTGGCCATTGACAGTAACGATACCATCTGTATTTTCAGCAACAACATAGCCTTTGGGGTTCATGCAGAATGTCCGGACTAAATCCCCATATTGCTTTGTCCGATAGACCAGTTTGGCCTCATAGACCTCATCGGTAATATGCTGAAATATCTCGGCCGGAATTTCAACGCGGACGCCAACGTCGACTTGATTGTTGGTTAATGGCAGGCCAAGCTTGTGACACTGGTTGGCAAACCATTCGGAGCCTGCCCGGCCTGGCGCAGCAATCAGGTAATCACATTCTATCAAGCCGTTATTGGCTGTTTCTAAAACAAAGGTGTTGTCTTGCTTCTTGATCGTGTTTACCATGACACCAAATAGCATGGTTATTTTTTCTTGTAAATAATCATATATTGCTTCAAGAATTTTTAAATTGTTTTCAGTTCCTAAATGCCGGACCCGGGCGTCTAAAAGATGCAGGTCGTGCTGTAGCGCCGCTTTACCCAGGCTGCTGTCCTGGGTGCTGAAGTATTCAACAGGTGCGCCGTATTTTATATTGATTTGGTCTACATAGTCAATTAAGTCCAGCACTTCCTGGTCAGAAAGATATTCGTTCAGCCAGCCGCCAAATTTGGTGGTGAAGTTATATTTACCATCAGAGAAAGCCCCGGCACCGCCGAAGCCGCGCATAATGGCGCAGGGGTTGCATTTAATGCACGCCGGAACTTTTTTATCCGAAATAGGGCAGTGCCGTGAATAAATGTCGTGTCCGACTTCCAATAAAGCAACCTTGATGCCAGGATTATTAGTGACAAGCTCATAAGCGGCAAATACGCCGGCTGGGCCACCGCCGATGATACCAATGTCAAATTTATCAGCCATTAACAGACCACCTCTCGATATGATTGTGGCACGAACCGTAACACATTATACTTTACCAAATAATGTTTGTAAATAGAAAAATCAATTGAATAGTAGATACAAAAAATGTAAAAATATAAATAGGTTAATGCTAAATCACTAGACAGTAATTGTTGTATATGATAGAATTTTGTCAAAAGGGTTGATTCACACTAGTATTCTTAGCCAGGCTCTCTACAGCGTGGCTTTTTCTATTATTGAGGAAGCCATGAATTATGACTAACTATGATGGTTATGTATAGCGGACAGTGAGGAATTTGAAAGCTGTATGATAAGGGTGGGAATATTGCTTGAACATCGAAGTCATGACACATGAGGTAAATGGTGCTGATGCTCTGATAGAGCTGCGGCCGCGGATGCGGCAGATATTTACCGGGCTTGCCGGTGCAGACACAGGCAAGGTAGAGATCATTTTTAATGAAGCCGTTAATAATGCTTTTCGTCAGGGGAGCAAGGTTCGCGTTAAGATTAGGAAAATCGGCGAGAAACTAATATTGCGGGTGAAAGACTCTGGTCATGGTTTCGCAGGTAATCTGTTACTACACTCATTATGTAGTCAGGATATGGATCAGTTGTTTGATGAGAAACTGATCGATGAAAGCGGGCGAGGCCTGTTAATTATGAAAGCCATGGCTGATGAGGTTTGCTTTAACCACCAAGGCAATGAGATCATGCTGGTGATCAAGCTTGGATATAATAATTAAGAAACAAGGGAGGCATCAGTATGATTGTAGCTACAGCCCCGGTATTGGAAGGCTACGAGGTTAGAGAGTATCTGGGAGTCGTGACTGGCGAGGTCGTCATGGGTACCAATGTAATCAAAGATTTTTTTGCCGGACTGAGTGACATCTTCGGCGGGCGGAGCAATTCATACGAAAACTCATTATCCAAAGGTGTCAACAACGTAGTAACTGAGCTGAAAGAGCGTGCTGGTGCCATGGGGGCAGATGCGGTCATTGGTGTCCAGCACTCAATGTCAAGTGTTGGTGAAGGCCTGATGATGATTGTTATTATGGGGACTGCCGTAAAG
>JAQSXM010000320.1 GCA_029256645.1 Sporomusa sp.
GAAGGGGCAATTGTTGCCATCGTTGACGGGGTGATTGCTGCCAATCCGCAATCTGTGACTGACTTTAAAGCAGGTAAAGAAAAAGCAATTGGTTTCCTGGTCGGCCAGGTCATGAAACAAAGCAAAGGCCGCGCTAATCCGGAGCTTGTAAACAAGCTGTTGAAAGACCGGTTGTCTTTACTGTAATATAAGCATAAATTGCCAGACAGGGCGCGGTTTTCCGCGTCCTTTTTTTGCATGAAAGACTATCTGACCGCGCATAATGGTATTGATACGCCGAAAAATGAGGTCATTATCATGGTAAAAGCTACCTGGGGCTTACAGGCTGTCTTAGCGATCCATATTTTGCGCCTGGCAGTCGGCATACTTATTGTACGGCTGGTATATCCGCTTTTTTTCACTGCGAGCCCCCTGGTCATCGAACTGACTGACCGCCTGATTGTATTAACATTAGTGCTGTGGAAAATCCGTGATACGAGGGGAGACCTGGGGGCGCTGGGCCTTTCGTTACACAACCTGGGGCAAAATATCCTGAAAGGCCTGGCCGGTGGCCTGGCATTGTTATTTATCAGCCTCTATAGTGAACGTCTGTACACTACCATGCTGTTGGTTTCACCGACCCAGCACCCGATAGTAGCCCAGGTACAGGCAGCTTTATCCTGGCAGCAGCTTATTATTCCCCTGTTTCTGGCAGGTATTGCTGCACCTGTTACGGAAGAAATCCTCTATCGCCTATTTACCTTTTTGCCGTTGAAAGATAGGTGGGGGTTGTGGGGTGGTGCCTTATTCAGCGCCGCAATTTTTGCCCTGTTTCATTTCAACGCCTATTGGCTTGTAGAGATGATTATTGTTGGCATCGGCTTTGCCTTACTGTATTTTTGGACAGGGTCCTTAATAACCTCGATTACGGCACATTCTTTCATTAATACCAGCAAAATAGTTATGATGTACCTGGGTGTGCCACTAATTTAGCAGGATTTTTCTGACAGGCAGTAGAAATTCCATTTATGTGGTAAAATTTGCATAGATGGAGTGATGAATGATGAGTAATGAGCAAGAAACCAGCTGTCTTAAGCCTGATGTAAACTGTCCATGCCCTAAAACCGAGTGTGACAACTTTTCACAGTGCTGCAAATGTGTGTCACTTCACCGGGCCAGTGATAGTCCGACATCCTGTATGGCCGCACTTATTAGCAAGTAACTTAAAAGCAGGTCTGCAGGAAAGTGCTTAGGTAGATGAAAACAAAGGGAGGACTTTTTTTCATGACCATAAGTCAGGAATTGCCGGTTGAAAAACTCCGCTTTAACTGTGATGACAGCGTGTTTAACTTTGCTACAACAGAAACAGTGTCACCGCTTGAGGTCATGATTGGTCAGGAACGGGCTGTGAAGGCTGTTGAATTTGGCCTGTTTACCAAAAATCCTGGCTATAATATCTTCATCTCCGGTTTAGTCGGCACTGGTAAGATTACGTATGCCGAAGCTGCGGTTAAGAAAGTGGCCAGCCAGCAGGATCTCCCTTACGACTGGTGTTATGTAAATAATCTGGAAATCCCCGGACAACCGATTGCCTTGGCGCTGCCGTCCGGTATGGGCAATGTTTTTAAACAGGACATGCAGGAGCTTGTTGACAGCCTGAAAACCGACATCCCTAAGGTATTTAGCAGTGAAGACTACGAACAGGCAAAAGCCGGTTTGCTGAAGCAGTATCAACAACAGCGTTCAGTAATGGTGGAAGAGTTCACACAATATGCTGAATCGCAGGGAATTTCCCCGCAATGGAGTTCAACCGGTTTTGTCGGCTTACCTATGGTGGATGGCAAGGCGTTAGCGCCGGAAGACTTTCAAAAACTTGAGAAAGAACAGCGGGATGCGATTGAGAAGAATTTATTTGCTGTTCATGAAAAAGGGATGGAGGTTGTTCGCCGTATTCAGCTGCTGGAGCGGGGGATTCGCGAAGAGCTAAAACAGCTTGATATTAAAATTGGACTGTTTGCAGCCGGACACCTGATTGATGAGCTTAAAGAAAAGTATGACGGGCATAAAACCGTTGTAGACTATCTGGAAGCGATCAAGCAGGATGTATCTAAAAATATCAATGAGTTTAAGCCCCAGCCTGAAGAAGATAACAACCCTTTGGCATTATTTAAGCGACCTGCCCCGGATGCAAAAGATAAATATAATGTCAATCTGCTGGTAGAGCACCGGGAGCCTCAGGGGGCGCCTGTGGTCGTTGAGATTAATCCTACCTATTACAACTTAGTGGGCAGGGCTGAATATGAAACCCGGATGGGCGTTGTCAGCACCGACTACACCATGATTAAACCCGGGGCGTTGCATAAAGCCAATGGTGGCTACCTAATCTTAAATGCCCGCGATGTGCTGACAAATGTCGGTGCCTGGGAAGCCTTAAAACGGGTACTCAAAACCAAAAAGCTGCAAATTGAGAATCTGGGTGAACAATATGGCGTGTTGGCCATGGCTTCACTAAAGCCGGAACCGATACCAATTAATGTTAAGGTTGTATTAATTGGTAATCCCTACATCTATCAGATGTTATACAACTATGATGAGGATTTCCGGAAGTTGTTTAAAGCCCATGCCGATTTTGATGTGATCATGGAGAATAATCCTGTCAATATTCAAAAACTGGCAGGTTTTATCAGCTCAACAGTTAACCGGGAAAAACTCAAGCATTTTGACCGGGCTGCGGTGGCCCGGGTTGTTGAATACAGTTCACGTCTGACTGGGTCACAGAACAAGCTGACAACCCGCTTTAATGATGTTGTCGAGATATTGTGTGAAGCCGATGTCTGGGCTACCATGGATAACAGCCAGATTGTTACCGCCGGGCATATTCGAAAAGCGATTGAAGAAAAACGCTATCGGGCCAATAAATATGAAGAACGCCTGCAGGAAATGTTTGCTGAAGGCCATCTGTTAATTGATACAGCGGGTGAGAAGATAGGGCAGGTCAACGGTTTGGCAGTACTGTCAGTTGGTGAGTACATGTTTGGTAAACCGTCCCGCATTACCGCCAACACCTATCTTGGGAAAAGCGGCATAATCAATATTGAGCGTGAGACCAAGACCAGCGGTACAAGCCATACTAAGGGCGTTCTCATCCTTAGCGGCTATCTGGGGCAAAAATACGCTCAGAAGCACCCGTTGACGCTGACTGCCAGTCTTACCTTCGAACAATTATATGATGGCGTTGACGGCGACAGTGCCTCAAGCACTGAGTTATATGCTATCCTATCAAGTGTCGCAGACTTACCGATTAAACAATATATTGCCGTTACCGGCTCTGTAAATCAGAAAGGCGAGATTCAGCCGATTGGCGGCGCGACCGAAAAAATCGAAGGCTTTTTCTCAGTCTGTAAGCTGAAAGGTCTGACAGGCAAGCAAGGCGTGATGATTCCACACCAGAATGTCAGCAACCTGGCGCTAAATGACGAGGTTATCGAGGCTGTGCGTCAGGGACAGTTCCACATCTACCCAGTTGCGAGCATTGATCAGGGGATTGAGATCCTGACAGGCGTTCCTGCCGGTGAGGCAAGCCCGGACGGCACATATCCCCCAGGCACCGTAAACGCCCTTGTCAGCCAAAAACTCAGAGAATACACTGACACTCTAATTAAGTTGGCTAAGTCTTCCGACGATAAAGAAAACACGTCTTCCGCCGAGCAGTAACGAAAGCGAAAGCCGCTGTTGCCACTTATCCAGCATTAAGCACAGAGGGCGGAAATCTCCGCCCTCTATTAATATATTTGAAGAAAAGGTGACATTTTGTGGTAAATAAGGTTTCAACAGTTCCTGTTGCAAGAGGACAAAGCTATACTATTGAGATTACCGGACTGGGGCATAGCGGTGAGGGAGTGGGCCGTTACCAGGACTTCACTGTTTTTGTGCCGCATGCCTTACCAGGGGAAACAGTAGCGGCAGTGATTACTACCGTAAAGAAAACCTATGCTGTTGGCCGGCTGGTAACTGTCCGCACCCCGTCACCTCACCGGATTACGCCGGAATGTGTTGTATACAATCAATGTGGCGGCTGTCAGCTGCAGCATGTAAGCTATGAGGAACAATTACAGAGCAAGCGGCAGCAGGTGGTTGATGCTGTTACCCGCATTGGAAAACTGCCTGAGGTTGTCGTTCATCCGGTACTCGGTGCTGACTCGCCCTGGTATTACCGCAATAAGATGCAGTTTCCGGTAGGCCAAAAAAATGGCAAACTTGTGCTGGGTTGCTATGCTCAAGGCAGCCATGATATTGTCGATATCGATAATTGTCTGATCCAGCATCAGGCGAATAATGATATCGCCCGGGAAGTAAGGTCGGTGATTAGCGAACTTGGCATTGAACCCTATGATGAACATACCGGTCAGGGCATTATTCGTCATGTCCTGGGACGGGTAGGCACGGCAACCGGCGAGGTTATGGTTGTATTGGTAACGGCGACTGACCGCCTGCCGCAGCGTGAAGAACTTATTGAACGGCTGAAAAGCAGCATAACAGGGCTTGTCAGTATTGTTCAAAACGTTAATTCCAGGCGCACTAATATCA
>JAQSXM010000321.1 GCA_029256645.1 Sporomusa sp.
GAAATTACCGTTTGCTGTGGCGCTACTGAAGGAATGGCAGCCTCACTGCTTGCTGTTATTAATCCCGGTGATGAGGTAATTATTCTTGAGCCGGCCTTTACTATCTATGGGCCTGATGTTGTGCTTAGCGGCGGCAAGCCAGTCTATGTAGAGCTAAGTCCACCCAATTTCCGCATTGAGCGCCATTCCCTGGAGGCAGTATGGTCTCCCCGAACCAAGGCTATTATTATCAACTCACCCCATAATCCTACCGGCAGGGTTTTTGACAAGGAAGAACTGGCTATTGTCGCTGATTTTTGCCAAAGATACGGTCTATTAGTCATTACCGATGAAATTTATGATGAGATTCTTTTTGACGGGATTACACTGCCGAGACTTTGGGTCATACCCGGTATGCGGGAACGTACTATAATTATCAACGGGTTTTCTAAAACATATAGTGTGACCGGATGGCGGCTAGGGTATATAGCTGCGCCTGCTTATCTTACAAAAGGGATCCGGATTACCCATAACTATTTAACAATCAGTGCCGCGGCACCACTGCAGCACGCGGTTGTTGCGGCCATTGGATTTCCTGAAACATATTATCAGGAACTGAAAAAGGATTATCAGGCCAGACGGGATTTACTGCTTGAGGGCTTGGGAAAATTAAATATTCCGTGCAGTGTACCGCAAGGCGGCTACTTTTTGTTAGCAGATTTTAGCCACTTTGGCTGGAGTGATGATGTGGCTTTTGCTAAGCGACTTATCGAAACAGTAGGGGTGGCAGCTGTTCCTTTATCCGGGTTTTATCACGCCCCTCCAGGAAATTCGCGGATTTTACTGCGGTTTGCATTTTGTAAAAGAACAGAGACCCTTCAAGGTGCATTGCAACGGTTGCAAAATATTGATTTAATGTACAACAAGGTATAAGGGGAGAGTCTATGCCTACATATGGAAAGGTAACCAGCGCAGCTATTGCTGAACTGGAAAAGATTGTTGGTGCAGAAAACGTGATCCGGGGCGAGGCTATTCCGGAGCAGTATGCATATGATGCCGGTACGCGCAATGAGGGACGGAGATATCCGGAGGTTCTGGTTTTCCCGGGAAATACGCAAGCGGTCGCAGAAATTTTAAAAGTAGCAAACAACCTGCTGATCCCGGTGACACCGCGCGGCGGCGGTACCGGTCTGGCGGGAGGGGCAGTGCCGCTAAACGGCGGGATTGTTCTTGATTTGCGCCGCATGAATCGAATTGTGCATATTGATCCTGTGGCCCGGTATATGGTAGTGGAACCGGCTGTTAGGACGATTGATATACAACAGGCAGCTAGCCAGCATGGGTTGCTGTATGCCGGTGACCCCTGCAGCAGTGATGATTGCGTTATAGCCGGCAATATAGCTACAAATGCGGGCGGCAACAGAGCCATAAAGTACGGTGTTACAGGCGATCAGGTATATGAATTAGAGGTCGTTACCCCACAAGGGGAGATTGTTACATTAGGCGGACGTCTGAAGAAAAACTCAACAGGCTACGGTTTGGTCAAACTGATTGCCGGTTCGGAGGGAACATTAGGAGTAATTACCCGGGTAACGATAAGGTTGCAAAAGCTTGCATCTTTATTACCTAATTTCTTAGCCGTATTTCCCAGTTTAACGGCAGCGATTTCTTTTGTGGAGGCTTTGCTGGAGGATACGGTGATTGATCCCATCTCCATTGAATTGATTGACCGGCAAACGGTATTAGATCTGGAGCGGTATCGTCAGGAAAAAATATTTGCCGATTACACGGGCGATTGTCTGATTATACAACTGGAAGCGTATACTCAGGAAGAACTGCATAAAAAGTGGGATAGGCTGCAAAAGCTTTGTGATACTCATGGCTGCCACAGTATCTATGAAATAGCTGGTGAAAAAATCTGGCCGGCACGCAGGGCCTGGGGGAAAGCGATCGAGGTGGAGCATCCTGTCGGGGTATCGGAAGACATTGTTGTGCCAGTAGACCAAATTGCGGCATTTGTTGGTCAACTAGAGGAGCTGATCAGAGAATTCCAGTTTCAGTTTCGTATTGCCGGTCATGCGGGGGATGGTAATATGCATATAAGAATCATACCCGGGGAAGTGCCGGTCGGTGTGTGGCCGGCAGCGGTGAAAAAATTCAGGGAAAAGCTGTATACAGTCACTTATGATCTGGGCGGGCGTTTGTCAGGTGAACATGGGATTGGTCTAAAGCGCAAAGAAGTTTTACGAACAATTATCGATCCTGTTGAACTGGCGCTTATGCAGGCCATTAAAACGGCTTTTGACCCTAACCACATTTTGAATCCTGGAAAAATATTTGATATGATGAGCCCAGCGACAAGCAATGCAGATACAGGGGTTTTACGCTGACATATTTATGTAATAAACTGTGCTAATTTAATGATAAAAAAAGCTTGCATTTTTCATTTGAATAAGTATAATAAAAGAAAAACTTGATAGATGCTGATTGGTTGTTAACCCAAAGGCTGGCAGGATATTCTTAGTAAAATAAGATATCTTACCAGCCTTTTTGATACTCATAAGTTAGGTACTCGCTTACCTTGAATATATATAAGTGTCCCTTTTACAGGGGCTGATCAGTGGATTAACTGAAGGCCACAGAAATAGCCAGCTATTTCTCGTGGCCTTATATTTTTTTCTGGGGCGATGAAATGGCTCAATATATTAGGAGGCTTGGTAAAATGAACGAGTACATTAGAGAAGCAAAAGGACGGTTAGTTGATGTTTCAGGTATTGTGGCATTCTTTGCCTTATGGGAGATATTGCCGCGGCTTGGGGTTGTGGACAGACAATTTATACCACCTTTGTCTGAGGTCATGCAAACGTTATGGGCGTTAGCTGTTGATGGAACGATTTTTTTGCACATTGCGGCAAGTCTGCAGCGAACCTTAATCGGTCTGGCGCTGGCCGTAGGTCTTGGCCTGCCTTGCGGTTTTCTGCTGGGAGGTGTCTACCCTAAATTGGCCAGGCAGCTACGGCCCTTGTTGCGCATGCTGGGGCAGATTAATGGATTCTCGCTGTTTCCCATTTTTATTCTGTTTTTTGGGATTGGTGAAGGGGCAAAAGTCAGCATTATTTTCTGGTCGAGTATTTGGCCTGTTTTATTTACCACCATTGCGGGTATAAAGCAGATTGATCCCCTATTTATAAAAAGTGCCCGTTCTATGGGAGCCAGCAGGGCAACTATCTTTTGGAAGATAATTTTGCCAGGAGCAGCGCCGGTTATTTTTACCGGGGTGCGTACAGGGGCAACTCATGCATTTCTTATGTTGATGGCGGCTGAGGTTATTGGTGCCAGTGCCGGGTTAGGCTGGCTGATTCACAACTCGGCTATCAACGGTGTCATCCCGCGTCTCTTTGCCGGGGTCATCAGCATTGCTGTTCTCGGAGCCACAATAACCTATGCCTTGCATTATTTGGAAGATCTGCTAATTGACTGGCGGCCGGCTTCAGGCAAATGAATGTATGCAGTTTTACTATCTTTGAAAATAAAGGAGGGAGCAGTGTGGAGGCAACGCTTAAGAAAGCAACCATAAAAACCAAGGAGGGAGGTGAGCAAGGAAGGATACTGGCAAGGGTTCAGAGTTTGTTTTTTGACAATCTATCCATTATTGTATTCCTGATTATTTGGGAAATAGCCCCAAGGATTGGGCTGGTACCCCAAACGTTTATTTCGCCGCCTACCCTGGTATTAAGTACCCTATGGGATTTGGTGGCAAACGGTATCATGATCATCCATGTAAAGGCCAGTTTGCTGCGGGCATTGTTTGGTTTTGTGCTGGCAGCGGTGGTCGGTATTCCGTTAGGTTTCTTTTTGGGAGGCTGGTTCCGGTTATTTGAGCGAATTGTGACACCTGTGCTGCGATTATTGGCTGAAGTAAATCCCTTCTCGTTATTTCCGGTATTTATTCTGATATTTGGCATTGGTGAGGTATCTAAGGTTTCGATGATATTTTGGGTTTGCTTATGGCCTATCCTCCTTAATACGATTACCGGCGTACAGAATGTGGATGAATTATTGGTAAAATCTGCACGCTCCATGGGGGTGACTGCTGCAAACATGTTTTTCAAAGTAGTGTTGCCTGCGGCGTCTCCCGGCATCTTTCACGGCTTGAAAACAAGCTGCAATACCGCTTTTTTCATGCTGATTGCCGCTGAGATGATTGGTGCCAGCAGTGGTCTGGGCTGGCTGGTGTTTAATGCCCAAAACAATTATCAAATCCCGAAGTTGTTTGCAACTACTGTTACGATATCTGTACTCGGTCTGTCGCTTAATTATTTGTTTGCAGAACTGGAGAAGAGAATTATTAATTGGAAAGAGAATGCGCCCGAATACTGAGGTTTTATCAACATCACTTACAAAGGTAAAGGAGGCTGTGTATTATGGCAAATAGAAAAACAGTTAAACTGGTGTTAACCGGGATTATTGGCGTGGTCGTGGCAGGGGCAATTGCCTATGGCGCTTATCAGGGCAATAATCCGGCCGCTGCCGGGCATAATGGGGCTAAAGG
>JAQSXM010000322.1 GCA_029256645.1 Sporomusa sp.
CGGCTATGTCAGCTGCCTGGGCCCGGGTGATCGCATAATTATCCATAGTAGTAGTTTACTTACAAATAGGGCGCGAGTATTCGCGCCCTATTTAAAGTGACCTCCGTTATATCCTTATTCCACAAACCAAAACTGTCTATATCAACACACTAAGGTATTAAATAGTTTTAATCGTCAAATAACTTGCTGACAGAAAGTTCACCAAATATCCGGATAATCGCCTCACCCAATAGCGGGGCAACCGACAGCACCTTAATCTTAGGGCTGAGTTTTGCTTCCGACATAGGGATAGTATTAGTTACAATAAGTTCAGTAATATTCGACTTTTGAATCCGTTCTACCGCCGGGTCGCTTAACACGGCGTGAGTACAGCAGGCGTAAACGGCTTTAGCACCCATTCGTGCTAGTGCATTAGCCCCTTCAGTCAATGAACCGGCTGTATCAACAATATCATCAACAATGACGGCTGTTTTTCCCTCTACGTTGCCAATCAGGTTCATAACCTCAGCTACGCCAGGAGCCGGGCGGCGCTTTTCAATAATAGCAATCGGTGCATGCATACGGTCAGCGAACAGCCGAGCTCTTGATACACCACCTAAATCCGGCGATACTACCACAAGGTCTTCAAGTTGCAGAGACATAATATATTCAGCCAGAGTTGGCACACCTGGCAGGTTATCCACAGGAATATCAAAGAAGCCCTGGATCTGACCGGCGTGGAGATCCATGGTAACTACCCGGGTAGCACCGGCTACCGTCAGAAGATTGGCCATAAGCTTAGCTGAAATAGGTTCCCGTCCGCGCGTTTTTCTATCCTGGCGGGCATAGGCATAGTAAGGAATAACTGCTGTAATATTTCTGGCCGAAGCACGTTTTACTGCATCAATCATAATTAACATTTCCATCATATTGTCATTGACCGGGTAGCTTGTCGGTTGAACAATAAACACATCGGTTCCGCGTACGCTTTCGTCAATCATAACCTGAATTTCGCCGTTATTAAACCTGCCGACAAAAGCATCGCCTACTGACAAACCAAGATAAGCTGCAATTTCCTGGGCTAACGCCGGATTGGCGTTACCGCTAAATATTCGTAACCGTTTCGTATCTTCCAATTTTCTTACCTCCGCTGTTTTTCCGCCCAGCCCTCAATATTATTTTGACGGGAGCGTGCTACTCCGAGAGAACCAGGGGGAACGTTTTTGGTAATCGTCGAACCGGCGGCTACATAAGAACCACGGCCAACAGTAACCGGTGCCACCAGATTGGTGTTACAGCCAATAAAAGCCTCATCCTCGATGGTGGTACGATGTTTATTCTTACCATCATAATTAACCGTAATCGTACCTGAACCAATATTTACACCGGCCCCCATATCGGTGTCGCCGATATAGCTAAGATGAGGTATTTTACTCTTCTCGCCAACAACTGTATTTTTCACTTCAACAAAGTTGCCAATTTTGACGCCATTACTGATTTCAGTGTTCGGCCGCAAATGAACATAGGGCCCAACAGTTACACCTTCGCCAATCATACATTCATGGGCATATGTAAAATGAATTGTTGCACCGTTGCCAATGATTGTGTTCACAATACGACTGTTAGGGCCAATTGACGAGTTTGAGCCGATTTTACTACAGCCCTCAATCCATGTAAAGGGGTAAATAGTGGTATCAGTGCCGATCTCCACCTGAGCATCAATAAAAGTGCTGCCCGGATCCATGATAGTTACGCCATTTTCCATAAGTTTATCCAGTGTCCGCCGCCTGATTAAGCGCTCAGCATCAGCCAGTTGCGCCCGGGAGTTTATGCCAAGCGTTTCATGGTAATCAGGTGCCGTGACCGCCCATACCTTATGATTTTGGCTGTTTAAAATCGCAATAACATCTGTCAGATAATACTCGCCTTGGGCATTATTACAGGTTAAACCCTCAAGGGCCTGCAAAAGCTCCCTGGCTTCAAAGCAATAGATACCGGTATTTATTTCGCTTACTGCTAATTCTGACAGGCCAGCATCTTTGTGTTCTACAATTTTGACAACCTGTCCGGCTGGATTACGAATGACCCGCCCATACCCTGAAGGATCAGGCATAATAGCAGTAAGCACAGTAGCCACCGCCTGCGAGCTACAATGCTCATTATACATCATTTGCAAAAGTTCTCCGGTCAGAAGTGGTGTATCGCCACATAACACCATCACCGTACCATCAAACCCTGCCAGTTCTTGCCTGGCCTGCATCACTGCGTGTCCAGTGCCAAGCTGTTCGGTTTGAACGGCAAATTCAGCCTGTCCGATCAGCGCCTCTGCTACGCTTTGAGCGCCAAAACCAATAACAACAACATTCTTGACCGCTCCGGCGAACTTGGCCGCATCAAGAACTTGCTGAACCATGGACTTACCACCAACCTGATGCAACACCTTTGGCAAAGCCGATTTCATACGGGTGCCTTTACCAGCTGCAAGGATGATGGCCATTAAGTTTGACATCTATATACCTCCATTCCTGACGGCTGTTAAGCGATCAGGGTTCGGTCAATTTGGAGTAACTATTACCCCTTCGACACAAATATTCAATTTCCTCTAAGATATGCAGATAAAGCAATCTTTGCCTCTTGGCGAAACACTAAATAATCTCGACCAGGTATTGCTCCTGACGCAGCGAAGCCATAATATGTTCTGTATGGAGTACATCCCTGGTTTCCAGCCCAATCTCGACAACAGCCTGACCCAACGGCACATGCCTTTCAACCCGGTCATGAGAAACATAAAGAACATTGGCCTGCAACCGGGCGATAATAGCCAACAGCCGCTGCAAACTCCCTGGCCTGTCTATGACGACAGTCTGGAGACGCACACGCCGGCCAGCTTTAACCAGACCACGTTCAATAATCCGGGATATAAAATTAACATCAACATTACCGCCTGATATTACGCTGACAATCTTGCCTTTCGCCGGAATTTTATCATGCAGAATGGCGGCTAAGCTAGTAGCACCAGCACCTTCAACCATCAGTTTGGCACGTTCCAGCAGCATCAGGATCGTGCTGGCAATGGCTTCATCATCAATAACAAAAATATCATCCACATATTTATCGATTAGGGCAAAGGTTAATTCCCCCGGAACCTTAACCGCAATACCATCAGCAAAGGTTTCCGCATCCCTGGTTGTCTTAATTGCATGCGCTTTTTTGGACATATACATGGCCGGCGCACCTTGCGCCTGTACACCATACACCTTCACATGAGGCGCTAGTTCTTTCACAGCCACTGCAATACCGGCTATCATACCGCCGCCGCCAATGGGCACAACAATGGCATCTACATCTTCTAAATCCTGTAATATTTCAAGGCCAATAGTCCCCTGTCCGGCAATAACTGCAGTATCGTTAAAGGCATGAATAAAGGTCTGTCCTGTTTCTGCCTGAAGCTCAAGTGCCTTACTATACGCTTCATCATAGACGCCCCCGGCCAGGACAACCTCAGCCCCATAGCCCCGTGTAGCCGTGATTTTAGCCAAAGGCGCAATTTCAGGCATAACAATTGTAGCTTTAATACCCGCGGCACTGGCGCCATAAGCCACACCTTGAGCATGATTACCGGCAGAAGCGGCAATAACCCCATGGCGTTTTTCTTCCAGAGTTAAATTCTTGATTTTATTGTAAGCGCCCCGGATCTTAAATGACCCGGTTTTTTGCAAGTTCTCCAATTTCAAATAAATCTCACTACTTGTCAGCGAACTAAAAGTGTTACTTTTGTCAAGGGTTGTATGATGAATAACGCCGTCCAACGCCTCCCGGGCTTTCTCAATGTCTGACAGTGTTACACTGGTCGTAGTATTAGACATTCCGTCTTCCCCCTTTTCAGTAAACCCCCACCGCTACGCAGGCAACCCGCAAGAGCATATCAGCCGGATGTAAGCACCGGCCGGATATCTGTTACTTTAGTATGTTCATGTACATCATGTAAAATAAGCAGTGCTAAGTAGTCTTCAACTAATTTTGGCTCAGGCTCAGCGGTTGCCACAAGTACACCGATACCGCACACCTTAGCCCCTACTTCCTGTGCCAAATCTACCATACCGCGCGCCGTACCGCCAGCTTTCATGAAATCATCAATAATAAGCACCTTGGCTCCGGCTGGCAGAGCCCGTTTCGGTAACGACATCGTTTGAATGCGTTTATACGAACCTGTTACATAATTTATGCTAACCGCCGATCCTTCGGTTACTTTACTGCCGCGCCGTACAGTAATCAGCGGCAAATCAAAGGCTCGTGCTGTCATAAACGCAAGCGGAATGCCCTTAGTCTCAACTGTTAAGATATAATCAGGCGATAAATGGGCCAGACGTTCCATAAATATCTCGCCCACTTTAACCATTAAGTGGGGTGTAAACAGCAGGTCTGACATATATAAAAAACCGCCCGGTATAATACGGTCAGGTTCGGCCAGACGCTGGGCCAATACGTTTAAAAGCCGGTCAGTCTCTTTTGCCGATACAGCAGGAATAAACCGGATACCG
>JAQSXM010000323.1 GCA_029256645.1 Sporomusa sp.
TTCTCTTGCCTGGTCCGCCGCCGGAAATTATCAAAATCGGCCTGGAGCCGCTTATACCTGTCGGTCATCTCATCAAGTAGCCTGCTCTTCTCACTTAGTGCGGATATAAATTGTTCTACATCTGCGGGATAAAAGCATATTTCAGGATTATCGCCTGACGCCGATTCAGCGTGATCTGTTTCCGGGTTTATCTCGCCCGGTATTGGTTCTTTTTCTTTTTCTGCCATTAAACCCACCTCCTGTTAAAAATCAGGCATACCACTGTCGGCAGTTCCAGCCTTCTGGGCATTGGCCCCTTCTTCTTTTTTCTTGATAATAGTATCAATACGCAAAATGGCTACAGCCACTTCACCAGCGGCTTTGATCGCATGAAGTTTTACCGGAACAGGATCTATTACGCCCCGCTCCAGCATATCAGCCACTTCACCGGTATCACAGTCTATGCCAAGCGAATCGCAGTTTTGCGCAGCTTGAGAGGTAACAACATCTTCTACTTTCTCAAGAGGATTAAAACCAGCATTTTCTACGATTTGTGATAAAGGCTGTTTGAGAGCATTTGTCACGCAATCAAGACCATAAGCCGCCATTCCCTTAAGATTCTCCCGATATTTCCCTATTTCCTTCGCCATAGCAACTTCAATTGAACCGCCGCCTGGCACATAACCGCCTTTTATCGCGGCCTGCACACTTGAAGCAGCATCTTTGGCGATACGCTCGCGTTCACCTACTACCTCTTCGGTGGCTGCTCCCACCAAAATTGTAGCCATGGGTTTACCACTGCCACCAATAACCCGCACTTGCTCAAGCTTCTCATCCTGGTACACCTTTTCAGCAGCACCCATATATTTTTCTATATCAACCGGTTCTTTTTTTAGACCTGTGCGTTTGATCATTCGCGCGCCTGTGTGATCGGCGACCCGGCGCAAATCTTTCGATGATACACGCTCAACGACCATAATATTGGCATCGGTAAGAATTTCTTCAGCGACACTATGTACACCCCGGTCTACCATAACGACATTAAAGCCAAGGCTGACAATTTTGTGGACATTTTTCTTAAACTCATCCTGAAGGTCAATATAGCGTTTAAAACCGGCTTCGGTACTTAGTGCCTCATCTTCAATCTCTTCAGGTTCAAGCGCATCATCGATAAGCAGCAGTTTTGCGCCGGTAATTTCTTCAGGCATTTCTAGCGTCATGCGTTCCTGATCAACGATAACACCCATAAACACCTCATTATTTGCACCAGCTTCAGCAGTAATAATCTCGGATAACTTAAAGTTGTATTCATTGAGCTTTTCAACACCAATCAGCTTAGCGGCTTCTACAACCAAGTCAGCAATGTCCACATGTTCCCGTCCGGCAATCATAGCAATGTTCCTGAGAATAGGGTCATTAACCTCAGTAATTGTGCGGGCCCGTTCCTTAACCCCATCTAAAACCTTAGCCACACCATACTTAATGCCTTCAATCACTCTGGCTACAGGTACACCGCGCATTACCTGACTTACACCCTCAGATACCAGGCTGCCGGCCATAATCGTCGTCGTTGTCGTACCATCGCCAACCTCGGCCTGTTGGGCTTTGGCAGTGTTAATCAGCATTTTGGCAGCCGGATGGTTAACATCCATTTTATCTAAGATGGTAACACCGTCATTGGTAATAATAACCTCACCAAAGCGATCAACAAGCATGGTGTCAAGCCCTTTGGGACCGATAGTGCCTTCGACGGCGGCAGTTATTGCCCGAACAGCATTCGCATTAGTTAACAGGGCGGCTAAGCGTTCATCCACGTCAGCCCCACTGCCGGCTTGCTTTAAATTCATGTAGTTCCCCCTATCACAAAACCTTATACTTTTTCAGAATTTCACCTAAGTGGCGTTGCATAAACTTAAGCACAGACATAGTCTTACCATATTCCATCCTGGTTGGGCCAAGCACAGCCACAGTTCCTACCACCTGCCCGTCAATACGGTAGGTCGCTTGAACAACACTGCAGTCATGAATGCCTGTATATTTATTTTCCTGCCCGATAGTAACAATTACACCTTCACTGCTGGGCATATGGAGAATATCACACAACAATTTATCTTCTTCAAACATGGTTAACAGACCTTTAACCTTATCGACATCCCTAAATTCAGGCTGATTTAACATTTGGGTCGTGCCACCAAGGTAAACCTTGTCACTCTTCTCAACAATAAGAGCCTGTTTTAAGAGAGTAATCGCCTGTTCAAAAACTTTAGGGTCAGGCAGGATATCATTTTGAATATCTTTTAAAACCGGCGTTGTTATCCGGTCAACAGCCAGGCCTCCCAGACGGGAATTTATTGCGTTTGCCACACGGATCAAATCCTCATGACGAAGGCCCTCAGGTATCTCAATTATTTTATTCTCTAGCAGCCCGGTATCAGTGACAATGACAACAATCGAACGGCGCTCATCCAACGTCAAAAACTGAAGATATCTGAAAGTACACTGTGACACCTGCGGCGCAAGTACCATTGAGACGTTTTGAGTCATGCGAGACAGAATTTTAACCGTCTCCTGAAACACTTCTTCGATCCGTCGCGCCTTCGTGTAATACCAGTTATCAATAAGTGCAATGTCTGAGTCAGAGATCTGAGGAGGTGCCAATAAACAGTCAACATAAAAACGATAGCCTTTGACTGATGGTATCCTACCGGCGGAAGTATGCGGTTGTTCAAGATAACCCAAAAGCTCCAAATCTGCCATTTCATTGCGGATAGTGGCCGGACTGACCCCCAAATTATATTTACGGGCAATCGTACGCGAGCCAATAGGTTCTGCAGTAGATATGTAGTCATCAATAATGGCTTGCAGAATTTGGCGTTTTCTTTCATCAAGCACCAACTTCACCCCCTTGCCGTTAGCACTCATGTCATGCGAGTGCTAATGCCTACTAAAAAAATACCACTCATTGGGTTTAATGTCAAGATATTAAAGGCTTTATCTGCTAACTTAGTCGCTCTAAATCTTCCAACTAAGCTGTATCACTTTCTTTAATCAGTCAAAAAACTAGCAAATACAATATTACCAAATTTCATGCCTCTACCGGTCAACCATATCCGCTTACTATCTGCCTCCAGCAAGTTTTGCTGTCGCAGCTTATTAAAGACACAAGCGAATTGGCTGAAAAAATCAATATCAAACCGCTGAGTAAAATCGGCTAATATCATTCCTGGCGTAGTGCGTAAAGCTAAAAAAATATATTCGCCTATAGATTGCTCTTTAGTTAATATCTCCCGCATGGCAACCGGCGAGCACCCGCTTTTGATTGCTCTGATGTATGCCTCGATTTCAGCTACAGCACTTTGCCGTTCTCCTTTTAAGAAAGAATGAGCAGCAGCACCAAGGCCCAAATAAGGCTGATAATACCAATATTTTAGATTATGGCGGCATTCCATACCCGGGCGGGCAAAATTCGAGATCTCGTAACGCAGTAACCCTTTACCGGGTAAAACATCAACCATTAGATCATACATAGCTTCTTCAGACATCTCGTCCGGTAACTCGAGCCGGCCTTGATCATAAGCCGCCGCGAACGGAGTGCCTTGTTCCAGCTTCAGGCCATATACAGAAAGATGGCTGGTATGCAGTGCCACAGCCTGTTCAAGTTCCCGGGCAAACCCCGCAGCAGTCTGGCCAGGCAGACCATACATCAAATCGATACTAATATTATTAAACCCGGCTGCATACGCGTATTCAATTGCAGTCATGGTGTCTGGAGTCCGATGAATTCGCCCCAGGCGGGCAAGTAAATCATCGTTAAAGGACTGTACCCCAAAACTGAGCCTATTTATCCCGGACGCTTTCAAAGTAGTCAACTGAGCTCTCGTCACAGTGCCAGGATTAGCTTCCATACTAATTTCAGCATCATTGTTAATTCTAAAGTTATTATAAAGAGCAGACATTATTTGTTCCATAAGATGTACAGGCAGCAAGCTGGGAGTTCCACCGCCAATATAGACTGTGTCTACGGTCGGATTACATAACAGACCGCCCTGTTCAGCAATCTGCTGACACAAGGCGGCAGTGTAAGCCACAAATAGATGTTCTGCCCCTGCATAAGAGGAAAAGTCACAATAGAAACATTTTTGCCGGCAGAACGGAACATGGAGGTATAGGCCTAACTTACTCATTATGGTTATCCTTTAATCCATCTTTAAAATAGCCATAAAGGCTTCTTGAGGCACTTCTACATTACCAACTTGTTTCATCCGTTTCTTCCCCTCTTTTTGCTTTTCAAGAAGCTTGCGCTTGCGGGTAATGTCACCGCCATAACATTTTGCAAGCACATCTTTGCGCATGGCCCGTACAGTCTCCCGTGCAATAACTTTGCTTCCAATAGCAGCCTGAATGGGAATTTCAAACATTTGTCGAGGAATAATCTCTTTCAATTTCTCAGCAAGCTGCCGGCCGCGATGTGTTGCCCGGTCCCTGTGAACAATTACACTAAGGGCATCCACAGGCTCACCGTTAAGCAGGATATCCAGTTT
>JAQSXM010000324.1 GCA_029256645.1 Sporomusa sp.
AAGCGGGCCATAATGGGGGCTAGTACTTCGCAAGCCTCAAGTACTTTATCAGGCTGGCGGCGGATATCACGCAGCACTCCGGTCAAACCACGCAGCACATCACCAATCGCATCAAAGGGGGCGACGAATGCTCCGGTCATAGGCTGAGGCATGCCGCACTGGTTTTGTAATTGAATGGATCTGTTGCGCATGATCTCAGCAAACGTGCCCTGTGCTAAACCGGCTTTGAGGAAGGCAAAATGAGAACGGGTTGAGCCTTTGTCCATTTCACCAAATACTCTCGGTAAAAATCTTTCCAGCATAAACTCGGCCGGATTGGCAATTAAGGCATCATATTCATCGGCAAGCATGTACTCAGACTCTACAAACTGGGTGGCTACATGAGGCGCTAAGTCGCGACCGGGAAATTTGTAGGTTTTAACCCCAAGCGAATCGTACATTGGTCCCCAAAAACGATTATTCCGCAAGACATCGAATTCGGGAAAATCGCGAATGAAGTCCATCTCACTCTGCAGCCATTTTTGCGGATTATAGATTACCTCCTGGTTGCTGGCTGTATAAGATTCTGCAAAATTATTACTGCCGATCGCAATCGGAATCCGGTCAACCGGTTCCAGTGCAATAGCCGCCTGATATCTGCCAAGTCGCTCTTCATATAGCTCTTTTACATCTTTACTCATTTACATCACTCTTTTCTTATAAATTTCTCAAGTATATTCGACCATTCATACGGCCGTATACTTAAAAGTTAGCCATTCATTAATACCTGATATTACCTATGCCTGGTTTGCGGGAGGACGTAATGGCAGGAGAACCAGGATACCAATAATCGGGCCAGCGGCCATCAGGTACCATACAGTACTGAACGTTCCGGTTAAGTCAATCACACCACCGAGGATAAATGGCCCAATCATCGAGGCAAGCTGAAAGATAAAGTTAGTTATGCCATTTGCAGTGGCTGCCCATTCTTTACCGGCAAACTCGGATACCATGAGACTTAGATGCGGGTTGGCAGCATATGAACAAAATCCATAAACCAAACCAGCAATATTTAACATTGATAATGTCGTTTGCGAACCGAAATAGATAGTCAATGGTGCACTGATGAGATAGGCCGCCATTACGATATACTTACGGTTACCCAGCTTATCTGAAAGCCAGCCTGATATTACAGGCGCAATTACACCGCCGACGCTATACCAGATAAGCACTGTGCCGGCCTCTTTAACAGTAAAGCCAAGATTCTTAATATACACATTAGCCCAAGTCGCTACCCCTAATTCCATCCACATCAGACAGAAGCCGGCCACTGCCACCAGCACAATATTCCGGTTAGCGAAGAATACCTTAAAGCCGCCAAACATCGATTTTTCACCCTTGGGTTCATCGGAAGTTTTGACCATAAAGTAGATTACTATTCCGAGGATGGCAGTAGCAATTCCGATACCCTGAAAAGCTCCCTGCCAGGAAAACAAGGCATTAAGCGTAGGCACGATATAGTTAGCCAACAGTAACCCGCCAGAGGGAGCTGCCAATAATAGACCAAATGCTGTACCTCTTTCATGCGGCGGAAACCACTCCATCAACGCGCGCGCGCAACTGGCCATAATTGCGCCAGCCCCCAGACCAGTCACAACCCTTAACGTGAAACCCATATCAAAAGAGGTTATTGAGCCCATTGCCCAGGTTGAGATTCCTTCAAGCACTAAACTGACCCCGAGAATAGTACGCACCCCAAACCGGTCTGCAAGCATTCCCGCCGGTACCTGAGTAATTACATAGCCAATATAAAATGCCATCATATATGCCCCGGCTTGAGACATATTCATCTTTAACACCGGAACAACTACTGGAATGAGCGGCGGCCAGGCAAAACGGGACAGAAAAGTTAAGACAAAGCTGGCAAACATTAAAGCCATAATTACCCAACGATATTGACTGTACTCTTGTTCACGTTCCATACATTCCCCTCCTTATTAAGACCATGTACTAATTATTATGTAGTCGCCTATACGTCTATACATGTTGTATTCTGCATTGTCACTCAATTTCCTTCATGCTATGGTTCAATTTTATAATAATTTTAAACTTTCTAATATTGAGCATCAAACCTTGGGTTTTTGGATAGTTTAGCGTGGGTTTGGGTTTTCCGGAAATGAATTGAGCACAAAATCGCGAAATTTCAGGGTTGCCGGGGAGGCATATCTGTTCTTCATCCAGGATAAGCCGATAGTCCGGTAACAGGCAGGCGAAGAGATGGGTAAAAAGGCCAGCCGGCTGTTGCTAAGTCCTGGCAAGCGGGGGATAATTGCCACACCAAGTCTGGTTTCCACCAGCCCGGCGACAGTGGGGATCTCCTCGCCTTCAAATGTTATATTAGGCGTTAAATGCACCTCGCGGAATAGTTGATCTGTCAGAATCCGCAGACTAAAGTTCTTTTTCAGGGTGATAATTGGTTCAGCAGCGATTTCGGTAAGGGGAATGCTTTTTCGGC
This sequence comes from Sporomusa sp., assembly GCA_029256645.1. The sequence goes on from JAQSXM010000324.1 coordinate 2,495, forward strand.
TGGCCAGCCGGTGATCGCTAGGCACTACAACAAATAATTCTTCGGTATATAACGGTATCCATTCAGTATCTTCCTTGATTCCTAATGGTGAGGACAGGCACAAATCGATTTCGCCTGAGTTCAATTGCTCCAGCAGTAAGTGCGACGGATTTTGATAGAGTTTAAACTGGATATTTGGGTGTAAGGCGCGGAACCGGCCAAGGAGATCAGGAACAATATGCGCGCCCTGAGAATGTAAAAAGGCCAGTGAAACCGTTCCGTGGTCCGGGTCAATAATATGCTGGATCTCTTCCCTGGCTTCGCGGATTTCCTGCATAGCCTGGTCAGCATGCTTATAAAAGATTTTTCCAAATCGGTTTAAGATAACATTTTTACCCCTGCGGTCGAATAAAGGGACACCAAGTTCCTCTTCCAGCTTGGCGATAGAGCGGCTTAATGCCGGTTGGGAAATGGAAAGTTGACCGGCTGCCCGCGTGAAATGCTGTAACCGGGCAACTGTAAAGAAGTATTCCAGTTGATGCCATTCCATGACTGTAACCACCTTTTTAACTAGGCTATTGGGGTCATCTATGGCTAATCATAACCTGAGGACCAGACAACGTCAACTAACCGGTACCAATGCTATTATGATCTCAAATGCATCGGTTTCATTAATATGATGCATTGGACAGATGTCAGGCCGGCAGTTATTATAAGAAGAAGAAATTCAGCTACTGTCGGGGAGAGAAAAATAACATGCAGTTTATTCAAACAAAAAAACAAATTTCCTGGCAAACCATTTCATCCTTGTTTTTAGGAAGCTTTGTGACTTTTGCCTGCCTATATTGTACGCAGCCGCTCATTCCGCTGTTTTCAGAGCAGTTTCAGGTGAGTCCGGCGGCAGCCAGCCTGTCTGTTTCACTGGCAACAGGGTTTATGGCTGTCTTTATGCTTGTTGCTGCCTGGATCTCTGATGCCAAAGGACGCAAAGTAATTATGGGAATATCCTTGCTGGCCACCGCTGTGCTGCAAATCTTTATCGGTTTCAGTACTAATTTTACCTGGCTGCTGGTATTGCGGGCCATACAGGGAATGATGGTTGCAGGTTTTCCTGCCATAGCCATGGCTTATATTGCGGAAGAGTTTGATCCTGCCACCAGTGGCCTGGTCATGGGAATCTATATTAGCGGCAATTCTATCGGCGGTTTAACCGGGCGCATGGTTGTCGGTGCTGTGACCGATTTTTTTTCCTGGCAGAATGCATTACTTACTATTGGTATAATCAGTTTGGCTGCAGCAATGTGGTTTTGGTTAAAGTTGCCCGCTTCGCGCAATTTCTCTCCCCGACCCAGAGCTGTTCCAGCGATAATTGGCGTAATGTGGAACACGGTACGAAAGCCGCAATTGTTACTGCTCTACCTGATTGGTTTTTTGGTAATGGGTAGCTTTGTAACTGTTTACAATTATATAGGCTATCCGTTAATGGCGCCGCCTTATAGCTTAAGTCACACGGTTGTTGGCCTTATCTTTGTCATTTATCTGGTTGGAACCTTTAGCTCAACCTGGCTGGGGAGTCTTGCCATTACTGCCGGCAGACCCAGGGTACTATTATTGGCTATTTGTATCATGGCAGCAGGCTGTCTGATTACATTAGGCGCTAGTCTTCTCCTGAAAATTGCCGGTATAGCTGTTTTCACGTTTGGCTTTTTTGGCTGCTATTCTGTGGTCAGCAGCTGGGTAGGGCAGTGCGCAGGTAATGATAAGGCATCGGCTTCTTCTCTGTATTTGTTCTTTCATTATACAGGTGCAAGTGTTATTGGCGCCTGGGGCGGGAATTTCCTTGACGAATATGGCTGGAACGGCATAGTGGCACTTACTGTCATAGCATTACTGCTGGCACTGGCGTTGCTGGCTGCACTGCTTTTATACACCCGGAAAAAGGCATGCCTTATCACCCCATAAGTATCCTGATCTCATCAAAATTCCCTTTATTGGGAGACGATTTGGAAGTC
>JAQSXM010000325.1 GCA_029256645.1 Sporomusa sp.
GAACAGTCTGCCGCAATGGAAGAAATATCAGCCTCAAGTCAGGCGCTGGCAAAAATGGCAGAGGAATTACAAAATGCTGTAGGAAATTTTAAGATCTAACAACAGTTGCCATAACTTTAGATAATTTATAAAAGCAGGCAAAATGACTTTAAAAGCATAACTGTTACATTATAAAATAAATAATCATTAGTATCTAAGACTAAATTCAAAACGTCCTTGAAATAAGACGATGTCGCAAGATGTTGTCTCATTCCAGGGACGTTTTGAAAATTTTCGAAAATATTTAATATTTTCAACGAAGACTATAGTGAATCAAAGCGGGAAAACAACGAACTATTGTTTTTTTCGAAATAAATAAAATATGGCAAGGTTATTGCAATAAATGGGTTAGGACTCTTCTGTGCTGTAAAAATGGCCAGCATGCATGCCTCTGGGCTTCGTGTAGTCAAAAGAACTTTTTTCTCCGATGGCGAACCCGGATTTGTGGTAACCGTAGGGAGGTGGAGGAAATATGAGAGTACTTAGTGACAGTATAAGTACTATATTCGCAATGTTCTGTCTGTAATACGGATAGGGGCGGTTTTTTCTAAGCCGGAAATTATATCTGCCGGATTTTAAAAATTATATATGGGGGTAACAGTATGAGTATAAATACTGGTAGTTCAGGTACTTTTAGTCAGCCGCGTTCCTTTTATATTATTTTTTTTCTGGAGATCTGGGAACGTTGGGGTTATTATGGCTTGCAGTCAGTATTGGCGGTTTTTTTTGTTAAAAGCCTGGGCATGAATGATGCAGAATCTTTTGTGGTTTTTGGCGCTTTTAGTTCGATGGTATATGGCTTTGTTGCCATCGGCGGCTATGTTGGCGATAAGGTGTTGGGAACCCAGCGCACAGTCATATTAGGTGCTTTTACGATGATGATTGGGTATATTCTAATGGCTATGGCCGGTGCAGACAAACAGATGGTTTTTAGTGCGCTTGCTTTCGTTGCTGTGGGCTGTGGCTTGTTTAAGGCTAATCCGGCCAGTTTGATGTCAAAAATGTATGCGCAGGATGATCCTCGCCTCGATGGAGCCTTTACTTTATATTATATGGCTGTAAATATCGGTTCCTTTTTCTCGATGTTGCTCATACCGATTTTAGGCGGTAAATATGGTTTACATGTCGGTTTTTATCTTTGCGCCGTTGGTTTGATTTTGGCAATCGTAAATTTTGTTTTTTTTCGGCATTTACTCAAAGGCATAGACTCACCAGTGGGGCTAGAGCCGCTGAATTATAAAAAATTTATGGTAGTTATAGCGAGTTTAGCCATATTGCTTACTGCTTCGACCTGGATGTTGAGCAATCTTACAGTTGCGCACTCGATATTATTTATGGTTGTAGTGGTTGTTTTTGCAATTGTGTTTAAGGAGATTCTTAAGAGTCAGGGCATAGAGCGCAGTAAGATGATTGTTGCTGTTATTTTGATGGCAGAGGCTGTTGCTTTCTTTACTCTTTTTCAGCAAGTATTCACTTCCTTGAATTTTTTTGCAATTAAGAATGTGGAACATACTTTTTTGGGGATTGAGATTCTCAATCCGGAAGTATTTCAATCCCTCAGCCCGTTCTGGGTTCTGGCGGTGAGTCCGGTGCTGGCTTACTTATACAATTATTACGGTAGCCAGGGCCGTGATTTATCAATGCCGGCTAAATTTGCGACAGGCATGGCGTTTTGTGCGGCCAGCTTTTTGATTCTGCCTGTTGGCACTAATTATTTTGCCAGCGCCCAGGGCCTTGTGTCTCCCTGGTGGCTGGTTGCCAGTTATTTGCTTATAAGTATTGGAGAACTGTTAATTAGCGGTTTAGGCCTGGCCATGGTTGCCAAACTTGTGCCTCAGCGCTTGATTGGTTTTACGATGGGAGCTTATTTTCTGACAACTGCGATATCCGGGGTAACAGGCGGCTGGGTGGCTTCATTAACAGCAGCACCGCAGGGCGTTACAGATCCGCTGCAGACTTTACCCATCTATTCGCAGGTCTTTTTACAGATTGGCGGTGTGAGTGCTTTTGTTGCCGTACTGATGATGCTTGGCGTGCCGGTTTTGTGCCGCATGATTAAACATGAAGATAAGATTTGCAGCACGAACCTATCGGATAGTGTGTGATAAGTGCCTGTTGGAACAAGGTATTCGCATGTAATTAGGAAAATATCATTTTTTCAGGGTCTTATTTGCTGCTTAGGACTTTCTGCCTGACTTTTTAGTAGATCGTCATTACGGGAGGGTGAAATATGATTATTTTGGCGCAAAATCTGGTTACTGGCGATGGTGCGACCTTGTTAAAAGAGGGCGCAGTTGTCGTGGTAAATGGGAAAATCAGGGATGTTGGACCAGCTAGGGAGATGACGGGCCGTTATCCGGGCGAAAGTGTGACTGATTACGGGGATGCCACAATTCTTCCGGGACTGTTTGATATGCATGTACATTTGGGCTATTATTATAGCCAGCCTGATATTGATAACTATGATGATTTTCTTATCGCTTATTACGCAGCTAAGCAAGCCGAAATCGCTTTTACCCTGGGGATAACCACCATCCGGGATCTTAGTTCGCCTCACCGCCTGTGCAAACAGCTGCGGTTGGCAGGCGAAAAGGGCTATGTGACCATACCGCGCCTTATTCATACCGATGCCGGTATCTGTATGACCGGCGGCCATGGCCATACTGACGGGATTGAACAGGTGGACGGAGCGGAAAATATCCGTTCAGCCATTCGCCGTCAACGCCGGGATGGGGCTGACTGGATCAAACTGCTAACAAGTCATCGCTCGGACATCCCGGAATTTACACAGGAAGAACTAAATGCGGCGGTGGATGAATGCCACCGCCGGAACATTAAAACTGCCGTTCACGCCGGCACACAGCCGTCAATTGAAATGTGCATCAATGCCGGCTTTGACACAATTGAGCATGGCACGTTTATGACAGTGAAACAGGCCGAGAGGATGGCACAAAACGATCAGGCCTGGACACCCACAATTACTGCTTATACTTATTTGTATGAATATTGCCTGAAGCTTAAAGAAGAAGGAGGCGATCTTTCCAATCCGGTGGCCGCCGCCGCCCGCGACTGCGCCTATTTTCAGCCGGCCGCCTGGGCCTATCGCGACAATTTCAAAAAGCTTTATGCTACCGGCGTTACGGTGCTGGCCGGCAGTGATATGGTACTTTATGGCGCGCCGCCGTTGCCCATTAACCGGGAATTAGGCTATATGGTAGAATACGGTATTACACCGCTGGAAGCAATCCGTACGGCAACTGTTAATCCGGCCAGGGTACTTGGGCTGGCAGACGTTACCGGGCAACTGGCCGAAGGGCTGGAAGCCGATATTCTGGTTGTTGCGGGCGATGCTGCCACAGACATCTCTGCGCTCAAGAACGTCAAATGCGTGTATCTTGGTGGCAGAGTTGTTTATCAGACCGGGCACTAATCAGCAGCAGGAGAGGGTGGATATGGAAAATAAGTTGCTTACTTATATGGAAAATGTGGGACTGGACGGTTTTTTCGTCTCCGCAAAAGAAAATGTGCGTTATATCAGCGGGTTCACAGGAAGTGATTCGTATTTGCTGATTACGAAGGAGAAGTACTATTTTATCACCGACCCCCGCTATACTGAACAGGCTGGAATTGAGTGCCCGGCTTATGCGCTTTATGTTTGGCGGACTCCGGGTAAGACCGTTGGCGATGCTGTCGGTTGTCTGGCGGCAAGGCACAATCTTAACCATATTGGGTTTGAAGGCAGCGCAATGAGTTTCAGCCAGTACAATAGCTTAGGTAAGGCCGTTCAGGCTGAACTTGTTGCGACTACCGATGTGATTGAAATGATGCGCTCAATTAAAAATCCCCGGGAAATCGAATACCTGCGGGCAGCCTGTGAAATCTCTTGCCGGGCTTTTTCCAGGATTATCGAGGATATCCGGGTAGGTGTTACCGAAAAAGAACTTGCAGCCAAGCTAGCCTTGTATATGGTTATGGAAGGTGCAGACACTCAACCTTATGGCAATATCCTGGTTTCAGGGGCTAGAACCTCCTTATTGCATGGAATTCCATCCAGTAAAGCGATAGAATACGGCGATTTGGTGTTAATGGATTTCGGTTGTCAATATCACGGATATATGTCAGATATGAGCAGAACTCTAGTTGTTGGCAAAGCTAGTGCCAAACAGCGGGAAGTATATGAATTGGAGAAACAGATGCTGGAGGGGGCGCTGGGCGCAATGAAGGCCGGCGTACCGCTTTGTGATGTGTATAAAGAATCTGTTAAGGCTATTGAAGGTACAGCCTACTATGACTACCACTACCCTGGCATCGGGCATGGCATTGGTCTCTTTGTCCACGAGATTCCGTTTATGAGCCCAAATAGTGATCAGGTTTTGGAAGCCGGCAATGTTCGTACTATTGAACCGGGTATTTATATCCCTAACTGGGGCGGTATCCGGATTGA
>JAQSXM010000326.1 GCA_029256645.1 Sporomusa sp.
TTTGAACATAGTAGGGAACTGCTAAACCCGGAGGTGTGGCGGGAACTCTTCTTTGCTAATGGCTCAATCTATACGAAGGTAAAAGATGAAGCCCCGGCTAAGTATCAGCAGGATGCAGTTGTACAACGGTCCTTGGTAGCTAATGGGTCTGTTATTGCTGGGAAAGTCGAAAACAGCATTCTGTTTCGTGGCGTTAAGATACATAAAGGTGCCCGGGTTATTAATAGTATTATCATGCAAAAAGGGGAGATTGGCCCAGGGGCAGTGCTGGAAAATGTTATTTGTGATAAAGATGTAAAGATCACGTCAGGCAAAAAGCTCAAGGGTGAGCTAAATCACCCGATTGTAATCGAAAAAGGGACAGTGGTTTAATATGCTGAAAGTACTGTTTGTAGCTTCGGAAGCAGCGCCGTTTGCCAAAACAGGCGGCTTGGGCGATGTGGTTGGGTCACTACCAAAAGAACTTAAAAAGCAGGGGATTGACGTCCGGGTTATCTTGCCTAAATATAGCTGTATTCCTTCAGGATTCTCTAAAAAAATGACTAAAATAGCGACGCTCACAGTTCCTGTCGGCTGGCGCTACCAGTATTGCGGGCTGTATGAGCTTGAACATCAGGGGCTTACCTGGTATTTTGTCGATAATGAGTACTACTTTAAACGTGATAATCTTTATGGTTACTCCGATGAGGCCGAGCGATTTGCCTACTTTTGCCGGGCTGTGCTCAAGGCGCTGCCGCAATTAAGCTTTATGCCTGACATTATTCATTGTCATGACTGGCAGACAGGACCGCTGCCTGCCATGCTGGGACAGCAGTATCTTATGCGGAACGAGTATGCCGGAATTAAGACAATGTTTACTATCCATAACCTGATGTATCAGGGAATCTTTCCCGGCGATATTCTAGGCGATCTCTTAGGGCTTCCGCCCAGTGTATTTACTGAAAATGGTCTGGAATTCTACGGCCAGGTAAATTTCCTTAAAGGTGGCCTGGCTTTTAGTGATTGCATTACAACTGTCAGTAAGTCTTATGTCCAGGAAATCCAGCAGCCATACTTTGGTGAAAAGCTTAATGGATTTTTATCCAAGCGCCAGGCTGACCTGCACGGTATAGTGAATGGTATTGACTATGAAGTTTACAATCCGGTAGAAGACCCTGAGATTTACACTAATTATACCTGGCGGGGTACGGCCAAACGCCTTGAAAACAAGCTCAAACTACAGGCTGAGCTGGGGTTGCCTGCTACCAAGCAGACGCCGCTGATCGGTATTGTTTCCCGTCTGGTCAACTCCAAGGGCCTCGATCTTATTGCCCATATTATGGAGGAGCTCTTAAACCTGGATGTCCAGTTAGTTGTGCTGGGAACAGGTGAGGCGCGCTTTCAGCAGCTGTTTACCGATGCGGCCCGCCGTCATCCGCAGAAGGTATCAGCTAATATTACCTTCTCTGAGCATTTGGCCCATAAAATATACGCCGGTTCTGATCTTTTTCTCATGCCGTCCCGGTTTGAGCCCTGTGGAATTGGCCAACTGATTGCACTTAGATATGGTAGTATTCCCATTGTTCGCCAGGTCGGTGGTCTGAAAGATACGATAACACAATTTAATCCCGAAGCTGGTGCCGGTAATGGATTCTCTTTTACTAATTACAATGCGCATGAGATGCTTAGTGTGATTGAGGCGGCCGTGGAGTTGTACAAAGACCGGACACAGTGGGCTAAGTTAATCAAGAATGCGATGCTCTCTGATAACAGTTGGCAGCGTTCTGCCTCAGAATACCGGGAACTCTACGAGAAGTTAACAGTTAAATAAATACCTGATCAAGGGGACTGTTTTTGGTAGTGCCTATAGCGGGTGAGGGGGATGGTTATGTTTAAATCTAGAGAAGAATTTAAAGAAGCCTTTATTGATAAGCTGCAGACCCTGTTTGGACAAAGCCTGGATGAATCTTCAATAACTGATAAATATGTGGCTTTCAGTACCCTGATCAGGGAGATCATCAGCAAGCGCTGGTATCAGTCCAACACGCAGTACCGCACAACCAAAGAAAAGCAGGTTTATTATTTTTCAATGGAATTTTTGTTGGGCCGGCTTTTAGGCAGCAATCTTTTTAACCTGGGGCTGACTGAACTATGCGAGCAAGGCCTTAAGGAGTTGGGTATTAACCTCAATGAGCTTGAGGCCGTGGAGCATGATGCCGGTCTGGGTAATGGCGGACTTGGCCGGTTGGCCGCCTGCTTCCTGGATTCAATGGCCTCACTGCAACTACCAGGGCACGGCTGCGGTATTCGCTATCGTCATGGGATGTTTGAGCAAAAAATTGTCGATGGTTATCAGATTGAGTTGCCTGACAACTGGCTCAAGGATGGTTATGTCTGGGAGATGCGTAAGGCAGACCGGGCGGTTACTGTAAAATTTGGCGGTCAAGTTCGGCTGGAGGAACAAGGCGGGCGGCTTATGGCCATTCATGAAAATTATGAACCGGTGTTGGCTGTTCCCTATGATGTTCCGGTTGTCGGTGCTAACTGTGATACTGTGAATACGCTCAGGTTATGGAGTGCAGAGACCAATCATTTTGATTTGTCGTCGTTTAGCAAAGGTGACTTTCTAAAAGCAGTTGAGCAGAAATATTCTCTGGAAGCGACTTCACAAATTCTTTACCCTGATGATAATTACCCGGAAGGCAAAGCACTCCGGCTTAAGCAGCAGTATTTCTTTGTATCGGCCGGCTTGCAGAGTATTGTCCGGCGGTATAAACGGACCCATGGTGCGACCCCTGCCGACTTAGCCAAAATCCATGAAAAAATTGCGATACATATTAATGACACCCATCCGGCGTTAGCTGTTCCTGAGCTGATGCGGATTTTGATGGACGAAGAGGGCCTTGGTTGGGATGAAGCCTGGAACACTACCAGCCGGACTATCTCCTACACAAATCATACCATCTTGCCTGAGGCTCTGGAAAAGTGGCCGGTTGATTTGGTGCAGGCGTTACTGCCACGTATGTACATGATTATCCAGGAAATTAATGAACGGTTCTGTGCTAAACTCTGGGAAAAATACCCCAATCAGTGGGATCGTATCCAGGCTATGGCCATCATTGGTGATTGCTATGTCCGGATGGCCAATCTGGCGGTTGTTGGCAGTCATAGCGTCAACGGTGTAGCCAAAGTGCACAGTGAGATATTGAAAAAAGAGGTTATGGCCAATTTCCACCAATTTTACCCGCACCGGTTTAATAACAAGACCAATGGTGTAACCCACCGGCGTTGGCTGGCTAAAGCCAACCCTAACCTGGCAGCTTTGATTACCGAAACAATTGGTTCTGGTTGGCTGGCCCATCCCAATGAGCTTGCTAACCTTCACCGTTATGCGCAGGATGCCGCATTCCAAGCCAGTATTAAGGCAGTCAAGCAGGCTAATAAAGAAAAGCTGGCTGCCTATATTAAGGGGAAAATGGATATTGCGGTTGATGTTAACTCGATCTTTGATGTTCAGGTAAAGCGCATTCACGCCTATAAACGCCAGACGTTGAACGCTCTGCATATCCTGGATTTATATAATCGCCTTAAGGCTGACCCTACTATTGATATTGAGCCACGTACCTTTATCTTTGGCGGCAAATCAGCTACTGGCTATTATCTGGCTAAACGTATTATTAAATTTATTAACACACTGGCTCAGGTAATTAACAATGACCCGGCTATCGGTGGCAAGATCAAAGTAATTTTTCTGGAAAACTACAGTGTTTCGCTGGCTGAGCTGATTATGCCGGCTGCTGATGTCAGTGAGCAGATATCAACAGCCAGTCGTGAGGCGTCAGGTACCGGCAATATGAAATTTATGATGAACGGGGCTATCACCATTGGTACCCTGGACGGAGCAAATATTGAGATCCGGGATGAGGTTGGTGACGATAATATTGTTATCTTCGGTCTGACGGCCGACGAAGTGCTTAGCTATTACAAGCATGGTGGGTATAATGCGCTGGACATATATCAGGGCAATCCACGGCTACGAACGGCCATTGATCAGCTGATGAACGGCTTTTTCCCTGTTAGCCCGGATGAGTTTGACAGTATTCACCATTCGCTGCTGCGTACTAATGATGAGTATTTTGTCCTCAAAGACTTTGCCGGCTATGCAGCTGCACAGGAAAGAGTAACAGGTCTGTATCGCGACCAAAAACGATGGCAGGCTATGGCTGTCAACAATATTGCATTCTCCGGACGATTTGCCAGTGACCGTACGGTAGCCGAATATGCCATAGGTATTTGGGGGATTAAGCCGGTAGTTATTCGGGAAAGTTAATAGTGGAGGTGGACCGGCATGAATCAATATTGGATATTGCACGACTCCCACAATGCAGATTTTCGCAGCCCCTTTGGGGCTGTTTCTTGTCATACTGAGGTAACCTTAAGACTGCTTATTGCCACACCTCAGCATTATCGTGTACCACCGGTGGAGTCGGTAAC
>JAQSXM010000327.1 GCA_029256645.1 Sporomusa sp.
TGCACATTATATTGAAAGCTATTTTGCCAAATATCAAGGTGTAAAAAGATATATTGACGAGGTTGTTGCCGGTGCTCACCGGGATGGCTATGTGACTACACTTTTTGGAAGGCGGCGGCATTTGCCTGATATTAATAGTAGCAATTTTAACCAGCGATCGTTTGCTGAACGTACGGCAATGAATACACCTATCCAGGGGGCAGCTGCCGATATTATAAAAATTGCTATGAATCATGTGTATCAAGCGCTTGAGACAGCCGGTCTAAAGAGCAGACTGTTATTACAGGTTCATGATGAACTTGTGCTGGAAGTCACAGCCGATGAGCTTGAGCAGGTATCGAAACTTGTTAAAAATGCTATGGAGCAAGCTGTAGAGCTTACAGTGCCACTCTTAGCAGAAGTAAAAGTCGGCAGCACCTGGGCCGAAGCCAAATAGAAGGAGCGTGTGCTATGCCTGAAATGCCTGAGGTGGAAACCATTCGCCGGACACTTACCGGCAAAGTGGAAGGGCGAAAAATTATCCGTATTGAAATCGGCTTGTCTCGCCTGATTAAATGGCCGGCTGCACCTGAATTTCAGGCGATCATTACTGATCGAACAATTGTTAGATTAGAACGGCGAGGCAAGTATCTGCTATTCTATCTTGATAATAATTATGTTATGGTCGTTCATCTACGAATGACTGGCCGCTTGTATTATGTAAATCCAGGCACAGTATATGATCGTTTTACGCATATCATATTTGATTTTGATAATGGTGATTCTTTATTGTATGCGGATACCCGTACCCTGGGAACACTCTATTTATTGCCACATGAAGAGTTATGGCGTATTGCCGGCCTGTCTTCTATGGGACCGGAGCCTCTCTCTGACGAATTTACGTTAGATTACTTTATTGATATGCTAGGCAAACGTAAGGCCAAGATTAAATCGGTATTGTTAAATCAGCAGTTGATTGGTGGTCTTGGCAATATTTATGTAGATGAAGCGCTTGCGATTGCTGGTATAGATCCGGAACGCATTGCCAATGGCATTAATGAGACTGAAGCTAAATATCTCTACCAGGCGGTAAATCAGGTGATCGCCGATGGCATAGCCCACGGTGGGACAACCTTCCGGGATTATCGCGACGGGGCAGGCCAAAGCGGCAGCCATCAGTATCACCTTAATGTGTATGGCCGGACTAATGAACCTTGTCACCGCTGTGGTACTGCCATTGCACGCAAAGAGGTAGCTGGACGCGGTTCGCACTACTGCCCTAATTGTCAAAAATAGCTGGGGGATAAGTGGATGTATTTGATTGGACTCACCGGCGGTATTGCCAGCGGGAAAAGTACCGTAAGTAAAATATTGAGCGAACTGGGTGCATTTATTATTGATGCTGATAAGCTATCCCACAATGTTACTAAACCGGGTACTCCGGCATGGCGGGAGATTGTTGCCACATTTGGCGAAGCTGTCACTGATATAAATGGCAACATCAATCGTAAACGCCTTGGACAAATTGTTTTTGCGGATGCAGCGGCCAGGGCTCAGTTAGAAGCCATTACTCACCCGCGGATTGAAGAAGAAGTCCAGGCTGCGACGGTCATAGCGCAACAGCAAGGCTATAAAATTCTTGTTCTTGATGCGCCGCTGCTGATTGAGGTTGAGTGGTATACACGGGTTGATGCTGTCTGGGTGGTATTTGTGGATGAGAATACCCAGATTGTCAGATTAATGATGCGGGATAATAGTACCTATGAGGATGCGATGGCAAGGATTAAGGCCCAGCTTTCCTTGTGTGAAAAGCTAAAATATGCCGACGTTGTCATTAATAACAGTAAAACTATTGAAAATACGAAAAAACAGGTGCTTAAGTTCTGGTGCGAAATAAGTAATGAAGGTCGTACTGGTAAATAGCAGCATTTTTTGTTTTGCAAGCACATATTGTTAAATAGTGATTTTTATTGCGGAGTGATTGTATTGCGTATCTGGACTTGGCTGAAAGTCCTGATAATCGGTCTTTTATTGTTTGTCACAGGATTCTATGCAGTGTTCATGAGCGACTGGTTTCAGAGGAAATATGTGTATCCTTTTTTGTATCAGGAAGCTATATACACATATGCGCTCCAATATGATCTTGATCCATTTCTGATTGCCGGTGTGATTCGAACAGAAAGCAAATTTATTACCGAAGCCCGTTCGCCTAAAGGTGCCTTAGGGCTAATGCAAATTATGCCTGATACAGGCCGGTGGATTGCCGAACAGCGTGAACAAAAGAATTTTATGATTGCTGATTTGACTGATCCTGATATGAATATCCGCTTTGGTACATGGTATCTCGCATCTTTAAAGAAAGAATTTGCCGGGAATGAGGTGCTTTATCTTGCCGCATATAATGGCGGACGGGGTAATGTCAGGCAATGGATGGAGCGGTATGGGTGGTCAAAAGATTTTGATGATATAAAACAGATTCCCTTTAAAGAGACCCGAGAGTATGTTGAAAGAGTCCTAAATAGTAAAAAGCGATATCAGGAATTATATGGCAGATAAGTGAAACTAAGCCTCAGTGGAAGTGCAAACACCCTCTGAGGCTAGTGAACTAATCTGGGAGTATTTACTGCTTGCTATAAAGAAACCTTTAATGCTAACAGGGGAATGAGGAGAATGTGCTATAAATGATGCGTAAGCTAATAATTTTATTATTAATAGTATTAGTATTTGTTACTGCTGGATGTAGCTCTCGAGAAGAGACTCCGTCACCCGAGAAGAAGAAAATGGCTATTCAACAGGGGGGGCAGCTTAAATACGGTAGTTTGCAAGAGCCCAACACACTTAACCCGCTTTTGTCTGATTTGCTGGCTACAGCCGAGGTTGGAAGGCTATTGTTTAGTGGTCTGGTAATTACCGGTGATAAAGGCGAATGGCTGCCAGACCTGGCTGTAGATGTGCCAACAACCGCAAATGGTGGTGTAACGCCTGATGGTCTGACAGTAACCTACCGGCTCCGGCAAGGGGTAACCTGGCATGACGGTATGCCATTTACTGCTGAAGATGTCAAGTTTACCTGGCAGTTAATTATGAATCGGAAAGTAAATGTTGTGGCGCGAGACGGGTATGACCGGATTAGTAGCATTGATACTCCGGACAAGCAGACTGTTGTAGTCAAATTCCGTGAGTATTACGCCCCTTACTTGACATTGTTTACAACCATATTGCCCAAACATAAACTTGAGAACGAGAGCAATATAAATAAAGCTTCATTCAACCGCGCGCCTGTTGGTACCGGTCCGTTTAAATTTAAAGAATGGCAGGTTGCAGAAGCAATTAGCTTTGAGGCTAATCCAGCTTACTATCGGGGTAAACCTGTTTTAGACAGTATTATTTATAAAGTTATCCCGGATTCCAACATCCTGCTGACCCAGTTAAAGTCAGGAGAATTAGATCTGGTCAGCAATATTGGTTTTTCTTATTTAGAGCAAGTGAAAGCCATAAACGGAGTGCGGACAGTGATTACTCCCACTATGATCTGGGAACATCTGGACTTTAATCTTGATAATACCCTATTCCAGGATGTTCGCGTTCGTAAAGCCATTACCAGCGCCATTGACCGGCAGGCCATTGTCGCCAATGTGCTTAAAGGTGCCGCAAGTCCGGCTTATGGCGACCAATCTCCTTTATCCTGGGCCTACAATCCGATGCAGCAGCCCCCGGCCAGAGATGTTAATGCTGCGCGGGACTTGTTAGCTCAAGCTGGCTGGCAACCGGGGCCGAATGGAATTATGACAAAGGAAAACAAGAAATTAACTTTTTCTCTGACTGTTCCTACTGGGAATAAATTGCGGGAACAGACTGCACAAAAGATTGCTGAGCAGCTTAAAGAGATTGGGATTTTAGTTGAAGTTCGTCCTAGTGATGGGGTGCTGTTTTTCGGTGAGGTTCTTAAAAACAGGCAGTTTGAAACAGCTATCTATGCCTGGGTTGCAGGCGTTGATCCAGACAATCTCAATCTTTGGAATTCCCACAAGATTCCAGGTCGTGGCAATGCATATGACGGACAAAATTATCCCGGTTGGCGTAATCCCGAGGTAGATAAACTGACTGAATTAGGTGTACGGACAATTGATGTGAGTGCCAGAAAAGATATTTACTTCCGCGTTCAGGACATTCTCCGCGATGAATGCCCGGTTGTACCTCTCTATTTCCGTGGGAATATTGATGCTGTGAAAACAGTGGTTGCAAACTATCAGCCTAACCCAACACCTTCGGGAAATTTCTGGAATGCCTGGCAGTGGGGGTTTGCCACTGCGGCAAAATAATACTCAATTAAGTGCTTGACGATATTTTATTGTTATGATAAGATACATTATGTTGCGTTAAACGTAACCAAGCATGCGGTCGTGGCGGAACGGCAGACGCGCTAGCCTCAGGAGCTAGTGGGGGCAACCTCGTGGTGGTTCAAATCCACTCGACCGCACCATATAAGCAGC